>NZ_DASYDG010000059.1:0-62738 GCF_036499745.1 Pinirhizobacter sp. | reverse complement strand
CACACCGTGCACGCCGGCCGTGTTCGGCACGGTGCCCACCTGCTTACCACCGTCGACGTCAATCACGGCTACGTGATCGCCCGAGGTCACATAAAGTCGCCGGCTGACATCGTCGAAGGTCAGGTAATCCCAGTGAGCCGTCTGCGCCAGGCGTACGACCTCCTTCGGCGCAGCGGCGGAAGGGGTCGCCAGCGCAATAAGTAAGGCAAGCATTGAGGCTCATTCCAGGCCGACAGGGATTGTCACGTGCAATGTGGGCGACAAGTCTTATCGAACACTTAAGGGCCGAGGGGATCTTGCAAATCACTCATGTGCGCTCTACAGTGAACTACATGGTTCACTATCAAACCCGCCTCGACACTACGTTTGCCGCGCTCTCCGATGTCACCCGACGCGGGGTGCTGGAGCAACTCGGGAGCTCAGACGCCTCGATCACCGACCTTGCCCAAAGGTTTCACATGACCCTCACGGGCATGAAGAAGCATGTCAGCGTCCTGGAGCAGGCGGGGCTCGTGACCACGGAGAAGGTCGGGCGCGTACGAACCTGCAAGCTCGGCCTGCGCCGACTGGAAGAAGAGGCTGCCTGGATCGAGGGGCACCGCCAACTCTGGAGCGTACGCTTCGACGCGCTCGACGAACTTATCGACCACTTGAAAAGCAAGGAGAGGGCAGATGCCCAACGGAAACGAAGGTAGCCACGTCGCCATGAACCACACCGCCGTGGAACGCAAGTCCGACCACGAACTCGTCGTGACGCGAGCGTTCAATGCCCCGGTGCACATCGTCTTCGAAGCGTGGAGCAACCCCGAATTATTCAAGCGTTGGTGGGTTCCGAAGTCGGCCGGCCTGTCACTGCTCTCGTGCGACATGGATATTCGCACCGGGGGCACGTATCGCCTCGTGTTCCGCCATCCGGCAACCGATCAACCGATGGCGTTCTTCGGCACGTACAAAGAAGTAACGCCGAACAAGCGCCTGGTATGGACAAACGAAGAAAGCGATCAAGGTGCGGTGACCACGGTGACGTTCGAAGAAAATGCCGGCAAAACACTGGTGACCCTCCACGAGCTCTACCCCACAGAAGCGGCTCTCGACGAAGCCCTCGCCGGTTCGGCGGAAGGCCTGCCCGAACAGTTCGCGCAGCTGGATGAGTTGCTCGCAGGCGCCATGTGAGGACGTTATGCTCAGACGCGATTTCCTGAAGACTGCCATAGCGACCGCAGTGGTGACTGCGATCCTTCCCGTTCAAGCCAAGGAAACCCTGGCCATGCCGAATGCGAATGTTGCCGACGTCAATGGCCAGCATCTGTTCTACAGCGTGCATGGCGCCGGTAAGCCGCTCATTCTTCTGCACGGTGGCATCGACCCGGACAGCTTCGGGAGCAACCTGGCTGAACTGGCCAAGGGCCGGCAGGTGATCGCCGTCCATCTCCAGGCGCATGGGCGCACGCCAGACACCGACCGGCCACTACGCAGTGAAACGATGGGCGACGACATTGCCGCCCTGATCAGCCACCTGAAGCTCGGCAAGGCCGACGTCATGGGCTATTCGCTGGGCGCCAGCGTCGCGCTGCAGACAGCCATCCGCCATCCGGATGCGGTCGAGCGGCTCGTCATCGTGTCCGCGGCGATGAGGCAGGATGGCTTTTATCCGGAGGGGGTGGCGGCCTTCAAACAGTTGGAGGCCAACGCTGCCACGCTTGGCCCGAGTGTCAAGGCATCGCCGTTAGGGCAGGCCTATCCCAACGTCGATTGGACCAACCTCTTCAGGAAGGTCGGTGACATGACCAAACGCCCCTTTGACTGGAGCGCCGACGTCGCCAGGCTCAAGGCACGCACACTGCTGGTGTTTGCCGACGCTGACGCCATCCGGCCCGAACACATGGTCGAGTTCTGGAAGGCATTGGGAGGCGGCCAGCGCGATGCCGGGCTCGATGGCTCCCTGCGGCCGGCAAACGCGCTCGCCATCTTGCCGAACACCACCCATTACACGCTCGCCGTGGAACCGATGTTGCCGGAGATCGTCAACCGCTTCCTCGGGCCTGCAAAGAAGGCAGTAGGTTAAGGGCCTGGTTGGCTAGCCTGCCTGGCCGCCATCGCCAGGGCCAGGTTGGATGCTATCGACCCTTCGCTATTTAGGTAGGCGCCTACGAATCGCACAGCAAAACTTGTAAAGAATACGAAACTCTTGCGCCAATCCGCCCGCGCTTTGCGGCAGCTTTGCGCCTCTCCTGATTAAGATCACCCCACATTCTCCGAAGTGGACGTGGCATGAGCACTCTCATTCTTCAGGGCCCCACCGCAGGTCGGGAACATGGGGTGGAGGTGGTCATCCTCGAACTTGGCAACCTTGCTGCAGAGTTCGCCTTATCGGCACCTCGGACGCACGCATAGCTGCTGGGATTTGCCGCTACCAAGGATCCGTGACGATGCACGGGCCATGCGTTAAGTCTTTAGCGAACCACCTCACACAATGAGCCAGTTTTTCGTGCTGACGTTGGATATGACCTTCATCTGTCATGTGTACGGCGGTAAATACAGGGTCACTAGATGCCTGTCACCCGTATACGGAGAGCATGATGAGCGATATCGACGACGCCACGCGGCGGCGGTTCCTGAAGATCACGGCCGGTTCCGCAGGTGGCATGGCGACGTTGTCCCTGTGGCCAGGATTGATCGAGAAGGCGCTTGCGATCGAGCCGAACAACCCCACGGGCGAGGCCAGTCTGGCGGATATCGAGCATGTAGTGATCTTCATGCAGGAGAACCGCTCGTTCGATCATTATTTCGGCTCACTCCCCGGCGTGCGTGGTTTCGGTGATCCCCGGCCGGTACCCATGCCGAGCGGAAACTATGTGTGGTATCAGCCGGAGGGACTGAATCCGGCGAGCCGCGGTTTCAGTGCGCATGTGTCGTACGACGAATGGGTGAAGCCGGCCGATTGGTACGACGCCGACCGTACCTCTCAATCCGCGCATTATGTACTGCCGTTTCGGCTCAACCAGCCCGGCAACGTGCAGTTCCAGTACCTGGGCGACCTGGACCATAGCTGGAAGGCGTCGCAGGATATCTGGAGCAACTGGGATGTCTGGGCGCCGCTGAAGAGCCGGCAGTCCATGGGCTACCTCAACGCCGACGACCTGCCGTTCTATCACCGGCTGGCCAATGCGTTTACCGTGTGCGACGCGTACCATTGCTCGATCTTCGCCGCGACTGACCCCAATCGTTTCATGCTCTGGTCCGGTACCGTAACCCCGCCCATGAATTTCCCGGATAACTATGGCAGTTGCGGTTATGTCTCGGACATTGGCTGCGACATCAATGCCGATATTACGCCGGCCATGTACGGGCAATCGCCGCAAGCGAAGAGTACCGCCGTTGAGGCGGGCATCGCGGACTGGAAGACCTATGCCGAAACCTTGACCGACAACCACATCACCTGGAAGGTCTACCAGGAATACGACAACTATGGCGACAACTACCTGCAGTACTTCAAGAACTTCAGGGTCGACAACAGCGGCACGCCGATCGACCAATCCACTGATCCGTATTTTCAGTCGCTTTACAAGCGCGGTCGTGTCTTCGCGGCCGATGGGGCCAAGACAGGGGATGCGGTGATCGCCCAGTTCGCCGCGGATGTGGCCGCAGGGATGGAAGCGGACCATCCGGCACAAGGTAGCGTGGAACCGGGCCTGCCGCGTGTTTCGTGGATCGTTGCGCCTTACCAGTTCTGCGAGCATCCGAGCGCGTCACCGGGTGATGGCGAGGCATTCACGGCGCGTCTGCTGGATGTCCTGGTCAACCAGCACCCGGATGTGTTCCGCAAAACTGTCTTCATGATGATGTACGACGAGAACGACGGGTATTTCGATCATGTGCCGGCACCTATTCCTCCCATTGATAAAACGTATGGGCAGATGACGTTGGCCGATGCCGGCGCCGCGGAGAACAACGGCTCGGTCCCGGTAGGCCTGGGGCCGCGTGTACCGATGTTGATCATTTCCCCCTGGACCACAGGCGGGAAGGTGTACTCGCAGCTCACCGACCATACCTCGGTGCTGCAATTCATCGAACGATGGACGCGGCAAAAATCGCTGGGTGGCAGGGATACGACCCGCTGTGATCTCATCTCTGACTGGCGTCGATCCGTTTGTGGCGACCTGCACGAGGCTTTCGACTTTTCGCGCCAGCCCCTTCGACCTATCAAAGCAACAACTGACTTCATCAACGGTACGGCCCCGGCGATGGTTCCCAGCCCACAGGTGTTTCCGATACAGGAGCCGGACGTACGGACGGCGTGTCGCCTTGGTTATGCGTTCTCGGTCGCAGCCGAGCTGGGCGAGAACGGCATCGGCTTTCGCCTGGTCAACAACGGAACCGCTGGCGTTGCGTTTATTGCCTACAGCCTGCCGATGTCGGATGCGCAGCAGCCGCATCACTACATGGTGGAAGCCGGCAAGTCGCTCGCCACATCGCCTCAGCCGTTCGCCGACGATGGCCTCTATGACTGGGCTATCTACGGCCCGAACGGTTTCTTGCGCGAGTTCCGGGGCGACATTGCCTTGATCGTGAAGTCGGGCCACGCGGCGGAAGTCACCGTTGCCGGCGACACCTTGCGCGGCGGTCTCTTCATTACCCTCGATAACCGCGTAAGTTCCACCGCCTGCAGCTTCCAGGTCTCGGATAATGCCTATTACCAGAACGAACCCCAGCACATTCGGGTAGAGGCCGGTAGCCAGCGAACGATCCCGTGGAGGGGCAGGGACGGCTGGTATGACGTTAGTGTCCGCATCATGGGCGACCTTGCGTACTTCCGACGTGTAGCGGGAGTCGTCCAGTCCCGCTTCGGAGTACCGACCACGGATCCAGCTATCGGCAACGACCGTCTGTTCAA
Organism: Pinirhizobacter sp.; assembly: GCF_036499745.1. Classification (NCBI taxonomy): domain Bacteria; kingdom Pseudomonadati; phylum Pseudomonadota; class Gammaproteobacteria; order Lysobacterales; family Rhodanobacteraceae; genus Pinirhizobacter; species Pinirhizobacter sp. The sequence continues at coordinate 57,844 of NZ_DASYDG010000059.1, read as the reverse complement.
GGCTACGCTATCGGCGGACGGGGAAACGGGTAGCTCGCTGCGATTCGACTACGCAGCGCCGCCGTGGCACCACCGACCGAAAAACTGGATAGGTGTGTTCGCGGAGGGGAAGGCACCCACCAAGGCGAATCTGCTGCTGTGGGTGTACGCGACGCGGGGTGTCGGTTCGGTCGCTTTGTCGAGCCCTGCAGGGGAAGCGTTAGCTCCTGGACGATACGACGCCTGGTATTTCTTCGATGACGGATATACGCCGATCACGAAGCACGCCGTTTCGTTTCAGCTTTCAAGGCCGGTGCGACAGCGCACTCATGGCGAATCGGGCGGATGAACGATGCGGGTAGCTCGGGCCCGTGGCCCCGGTCGTGGAAGGGGGAGGGGTGCGACCGCGCGCCGTGCGCGTAAACCGGGTTAGACAGTTGACGCAGAGATCACGCCGATGTGGTTCCGTGGGAATGCCGACATTGCCGACAAGTACCATGGACCTCGAGCGCACCGGTGGCCAGTTCGAATCCCAGGGCTGTCGCGCGCGGCGTGTTCCTGACTCTCGAAAAACCGTTCTGATCGGGAAACAGCCTCGCATCCTGGTAGCCAGGGTGTGAGACTGGTGACCCTCATTGTTGCGTTGACGATTGAATAGTATGTTATAACATAACGTATCTATTTCCTGGCGGCCCTCCCTTGGCCTATTCGTTGACGGACGTCCTCCTGGCCTCTTTCTCTATCGCTGCGACCTCCGTCGCTTCGCGTTTACTGGTTTGGCTACCGAACAGCTCGCTGGCACGTGTGCTGCCCTGGCTGCAACCGGTGGCAGTGGGGTTGCTGATAGGCGATGCCTTGCTGCATGTGTTGCCCGAATCACTGGAGACGGGTCTTTCCCCGGACGCGGCCTTCAAGTACGTGGCGATCGGCGCGGCGATGCTCGTTGCCGTCGAATGTTTCGTGCGTCCGCGCGCCAGCCTCGTCCCCGCTGCAGGGCCAGCGGCGTTCGCCCGCATGAACCTCACAGGCGACTTCCTCCATCACCTTGTGGATGGCGTAGTGGTGGCGGCGAGCTTCCTGGCCGGGAGCGCATCAGGCTTTGCCGTGATGCTCGCCATCATCGCGCACGAAATTCCGAGGGAAGTGGGGAGTGCGGGTGTGTTGGTGGCAGGCGGCTATCCGCCGCGCAAGGCATTCTGGTTGTCATTGGCGATGGCCTCGTCTGTTCCCCTTGGCGCGTTGTTGATGCTCGCCGCTCCACTTCACGGCGGCGCCCTGGGTGTGGCCCTGGCATTGGCTGCCGGCACGGTGCTTTACGTGGCGCTCGCCGATGTATTGCCGGCGGCCTGGAGCCGGATGGGAACCACCCACCGCATCGCGCCGTTCGTCGGCGTAGTGGCTGGGTTGGCCTTCATGTGGTTGGCGGCCGGATGGGAGGCCCGATGAAGAACGTCGCTGAAAAGCCGGTATGGCTCGTGCAACTGGTCGCTGGCCTGTTTGTCCTTGCTGCGGGACTGGGATTCGGCCTGGGCGATTTCGCCGTGCAGGTCGTAGCCGTAACCCTGCTCCTGGGTGCGACCGGACTTTGCAACGAGCTTGTGGTGCGTCAAGTACGCCACCGCCCCTCGACCTGGGTGAGACCGTTCCGGGCGATGGTCTATCCGCGGCTTCCTGCCCATCCGATGATTGCGCGCGCTCTAACCCACGCGAGAGAGCTGCGCCGTCGCTTCGACGCGATTGACTGGATCGCCGACTGGCTGCCGGGTTTCCTGGCGTTGATCGGGTCGGCGCTCGCCCTGTGGCTGACGACGGGGCTCGTTCACAAGCTTGTCGGCGATGACGGCTCCGCCTCCGTGCCCACCGCGGCGGTGTTGCTAGGGGCTACCATCCCGCTACTTATCGTGCAGCGTTTGTTCGTGGCGGACGAGGCCCGGGGGCCCAGCCTTGATGCAACGGCCCGATTGGCCTTGCTTGCATCGCTCGTCATGGGCGCGGCCAGTCTGTTCGGGGCACTCGGGTATACCTGGACCCAGTGGTTCGCCCTGCCGGTGCTGATCGTCGCCGGCGTGGTGGCCGTGGAAGTGATGGCACGCACATGCGCGGCGTGGTTCAGTCCCCCCGTCGCATTTACCCAGCGCCGTGCCTCTGCACTGACCTGGACGGCCAGTCTTTTGCGACTGCAACGTCCACGGCTTGACCGGGCCAGCGCCTGGCTCACCTCTGCTTACGGTATTGATCTTTCGCGCAGTTGGGTGGCCGCGTTTGCCGTGCGCGCCACACTGCCGGTCGTGGGTGCCCTGGGCATCGTGGCATGGCTGGCCAGCGGTGTCTCGATCGTGCGAGTCGATGAGCGAGCCATTGTTGAGCACTTGGGTGCGCCGGGCGAGGTCGTCGGGCCAGGCATGCATGTGCATGCGCCCTGGCCATTGGCCACCATCCGCCGGGTGGAACTTGGCGTGGTGCATGAATTACCCATTGTCTTTTCGCAAAGTGCCGATGGCCAGCTCCTGGCGGAACTGGCCACGGCGGGCCAGGCGGACGCTGCCGGTGCTACTTCGGCCGAAGCCATCCCCGACCCGCCGGCTGATCGCCTGTGGGACGGTAGTCATCCGGGCGAAGCCAGCTACCTTATTGCCAGCAGTTCGGGAGGGCGGGAAGGATTCCAGATCGTCAACGTGGACCTGCGCGTGGTCTATCGCGTGGATAGCACGGATCAGGCGGCCCTGGCCTCGGCCTATGGCGCGTTCGAACCGGCCAGCCTCATCCGGGCCTCGGCCGGGCGCCTGCTGGTGTCGCATTTCGCCATCTCTACCCTGGATGGAATTCTCGGCGAAAGCCGGTCGGCATTCGTCGATCGTTTCCGCCGTGACCTGCAACACGACATGGACGCCTATCACGCAGGCATAGCCGTGCTCGCCGTGGTGGTCGAGGCGATTCATCCCCCTGCCGGCGCGGCGCGCGCCTATCACAACGTGCAGGCCACCGAGATCCAGGCCGATACGATGCGCTTCCAAAGCCGTGCGCACGCCGTGGCAGTGAATAGCGCGGCCACCGAAGAGGCCATCCAGAACGTCAACCAGTCCCGCGCCACGGCAGCGGAGGCATTGGCCGCGGCCAATGCCACACGCATCACGTTCGGCGCCGAAGCGCGGAGCCAGGTGGCGGGCCCCAACGTATTCCTGTTTGAAAGCTGGCTTTCACACCTTCGGGACGATCTGTCCAAGGCGCGAGTGACCATTGTCGATCACCGCCTCGAGGGGGCAACGAGCACCCTTGATTTACGCGCCGTCGCGCCAGGCAGTTCCGGAGGATATCCATGAGTGTTGCCACTGAAGCCTTGGAAGCCGGGACCCCGGAAGAGGCGCCGCTGCCATCAAGCCAGGGCCATGACCGCCGGACCGGATGGATCCGCTGGAGCGTGGCGACCCTGGTGCTGTTGCTGGCCGCGCTGGCCGCTTCGTTGGTGGTGGTGAGCCCCGGTACCGGCGTGGTGGTCACGCGGTTGGGACGCCCGGTGCGCGTCCTGCTTACGCCGGGCGGCGCGTTGAAGTGGCCCTCGCCGGTGGAAAACACCGTCGATGTGGACTTGCGTCTTCGCACGACGTCCAGCGGTTTGCAGGACGTGGGCACGAAGGACGGACTGCGCGTGCTGGTGCAGGCGTTCGTCGTCTGGCGGGTTCGTGCGACCCCGGAAGGAGTGCAGCTGTATTTGCGTGCAGTGCAGAACCAGCCGGACGTGACCGCGGGCCAACTGCGAAGCCTGATGGCTTCATCGCTGGAAATCACCGCGAGCAGTTTCGACCTGGCGAACCTGGTCAATACCGATCCGAAGAAGGTGCGCCTGGATGAATTTGAAACACTTCTTCGCGACCGCATCGACGCGCAGGCGCGACGCGTCTACGGCGTGCAGATCGAGCAAGCGGGCATTGAACGGCTGACATTGTCGAGCGAGGCGTTGCAGGCGACCATCGAGCGCATGAAGGCCGAGCGCGATACGGCGGCCGCCCAGCGCTCGGCGGAAGGCCAGCGGGAAGCCGCGCAGATTACCTCCGAAGCCGATCGCGATGCGCGCATCCAGCTTGCCCAGGCGAAGGCCGACGCGGCAGGCATCGAGGCTGAGGCCCAGGTCAAGTCGGCGGCGATCTACCAGGAGGCATACAACATCAATCCTGCGCTCTACACCACGCTCCGGTCGTTCGACACGCTTGATGCGGTGGTCAATCCCAACACCCGGTTGATCCTGCGCACAGACGCGGCGCCATTCCGGATCCTCGTTGATGGCCCCGGCAACGAGGGAGCGGTGAAGAAGGGCAAGCCATGAAACAGGACGAGCTTCGAAGCGGTCTGTTGGGAGATGTGCTCACCTGGTCGTTCCGCCTGCTCTTCGCGCTGGTGGCGCTTCTCATGCTTGCCTGGGGCGCGACCGGATTATCGCGCGTCAATCCCGGCAACCAGGCGGTCGTTACACGCTTTGGCCAGATCGCCCGCGTGCGGGGTCCGGGTCTGCTCCTGACATGGCCCGCGCCGGTGGAGCACGTAACCTTGCTGCCATCGGGCAGTCGCCAGGTACAGTTCTCACCCGAATCGCTCGAACAAGATCGCTCGCAGGTCCGCTCGGAGGCCGATGCCACGACCTATGGCTTCGATGTCAGCGATGACGCGCGACAGAACACGTGGTTTTTCATGACCGGTGACGGCGGCGTGGTGCACCTGAAGGTGATGGTCTTCTATCAGATCACCGACCCTGCCGCATGGCTCATCGCCGCCGACCATATCGAGCCGGCGCTGCGCCGTGCCGTGATTGCCGCGGCGGTACATACGTGTGCCAGCCGCGATCTCGACGGCATCCTCGTCGCCCGTCCCGAGCGCGCCGGTGAGGCGTCGTTCGTCGCCAAGCGCGAATCGTTCCGCACCGACCTGGTGTCGTTGGTCAACGCTCGTCTTGCCACGAACGGCGAGGCGGGCCTGGGTATCCGGGTGGCTCGCGCCGATGTGGTGGCCAGCATACCTTCGGGCGCCAAGGCAGCGTTCGACAACGTGCTCAGCGTCTCCCAGCAGGTCGAGCGCGTGGTTGCCCAGGCTCGTACCGCGGCCGAAATCCGTCGCCAGGGGGCGGTCCAGTCCAGGGAGAATGCGATCGACCAGGCGCATGCGCTTGCCCAGGAAACCGTCAATACCGCCGAGGCCAAGTCGGCGTTCGTCCGCGCCCTGGGCAATCAGCCCGGCATGAGCCGGCAGACGGTACTGAACCAGCTTTACCGCGAGCGCGCGGGATCCGTGCTTGGCCTGGTGGACAAGGTCGATGTGGTCCCGGTCCACGCGACATCCATCCTTTATTCGAGCACTTCGCCATGAGCGCTTCATCGATCCCTGCATCATCCGCCGGAGCCGCCTTGCTGACGCGCCGTGAGCGCCAGGGCTGGCGGGTGCGCGTGGTGATCGTGCTCTTCGCCCTGGGGCTATTGGCCCTTTCCTGGCTGGGTGCATGGCTTTCGCCGGACAACCTCCCGGGCGTGCTCCTGTTGCAGGCGGCAGCCGCCTTGCTGGTCGCCGGTCCCGTGATGCGCGCGGCCTTTCGCAGCTTGCGCAAGCCGGACCTGCACGGAGTGGTCGACCAGCTCGTTGCCCTCGCCGTGCTTGCGTGCTGGGTCTCCAACGATTTCGTTACCGCGACCCTGTTGCCCGCCGTGATGATGGTCGGCCGGGTGCTCGAGGAGCGTTCGCTGCTCGGTTCACGGGAGGCCGTCGAGGCACTCTCCCGGCTTACCACCGCGACGGCAAGACGGCTCGGGCTCGACGGTACGGTGACGGTCGTGCCAGCAAGTCGCCTGCAAGTGGGTGATCTGGTGGAAGTACGCGCCGGCGACAAGGTGCCGGCCGATGGCACGGTGCTCGAAGGCCAAGCCAGCCTCGACACCGCTTCCCTGACGGGAGAATCCTTACCCGTCGAGGCAGCGCCGGGCATGCTGGTACTGGGCAGTTCGGTCAGCCTCAATGGCCTGTTGACCGTGCAGGTTAACCGGGTGGGTGCGCAGACTGCGCTGGGACGTGTGGTGTCGCTGATGCAAGAGGCGGAACGGAGCAAACCTGCGGTGACGCGTCTGCTTGAGCGCTACGCCGGACGTTACCTGTTGCTGGTGTTGCTCACCGCATGCCTGGTGTGGTTTTCCACGCTGAACGTGGCGGCGGTGTTGGCATTGCTCGTTGCTGCCTGTCCGTCGGCCATGGTCCTGGCGGCCCCGTCCACGGCACTGGCGGCGGTCAGCGTGGCCGCGCGCCACGGCATCTTGCTCAAGAGCAGCATGTTCCTTGAACGCCTGGCCGATGCCGACGCGCTCATTGTCGACAAGACCGGCACGGTCACGACCGGGGTCCTCACGCTTGCGTACATACATCCGGAAGGGGACGCGGACATCGATCACCTTCTGCGTGTCGCCGGCGCCATGGGACGTGCCAGCAGCCACCCGGTGGGCCGTGCGCTGGCCCGGGCAACCGCGCTCGAAAATCCGATGGTGCTGGACGACGTCCGGGAACTGGCAGGCTTTGGCATGACGGCGCGAAGCGGGCAGGGCATCGTGCTTTTTGGCCGCCGCGAGTTGTTCGAAAACCACGGTATGGACGTATCAGTACCGCCGGCTCACCAGGGTCCGGTCGTCGGCATCGCCCAAGATGGCAAATTCCTGGGCTGGATTCTTCTCTCCGATGAGATCCGCCCCCGCGTGCACGCCACCTTGCATGCGCTTGCGACGCTTGGCCTGAGCCGACAGAGTCTTTTAACCGGCGATCGCATCGAGGAAGCGCGCCGGGTGGCTTCGGTCGTGGGTCTGGACGAGGTCGTCGCAGGGGTCTTGCCACATGAAAAGATGGCCTTTGTGCAGAGTCAGGTGGCGGCCGGCCTCCGGCCCATCGTGGTGGGCGACGGCATCAACGACGCACTCGCGCTGCGCGCGGGCGCTGTAGGCATCGCCATGGGCGCGCAGGGGAGTGATATCGCCATGGCCTCGGCCGATGTCGTGCTCACCGGCAATGACTTTGCGCGCCTGGCGACATGCGTGCGGTTGGGACGGCGGGCGCGACGGACGTTGCAGGTGAACCTGGCCATCAGCGCGGTATGGACGTTGATGCTGGTGCTCTTCGCCCTGGCCGGTGGATGGCGCTCTGGCGGTGCACTGACGGCGGCAGTCTTGCAGAATCTTGGAGCGTTTGTCGTGCTGGCCAGCGCCGGCCGCCTGCTTAAATTCCACGAAGACTGACGCGACTACCTCCCACCGAACCGGCACCTGCTCCACGAGAACGGGGCGCGGCGGAGACTACTGAGGCAAGTAGGAGCGCCTTGAGGAAACTGCGCCGCTGCCCTGGAAACTCCGACGACGCCGGTGTTTTCATCACATTCGATCTCATTGGCAAACGCCCGGCAGGTTGGATTTGAGTTGGTGCACTGCCAGCGCCAGGCGTTGTTGCGCGCCGTCGTCGGCGAGGCTGGCGGGGCAAAGATCGGTAATGACATGACTGCGTGCCGCGTGCCGGGCCGCAGCGCACTGCCATGAATCGTCGGGCGCTGCCGGAAAGGTGGCAAAGGCCACCTCGACACATGGACTATCGGCGTGGGCAAGCAGGGATGGCCCCTGGCTCTGCGTCACTTCCGGATGAAAGTACGTTTCAGGAAAGCCGGTGGTATAAGCCTGCAACGACACGGCCAGTGCGTGGGTACCGACCTGCCAGACCACCTGATCGGCTCCGCACGGGATGGCACGGGCGGCGTCGCGCACGCCGTCGTACAAGGCGTGGGCGATTGCCGGGGCTGTGTTCAGCAGCACGGTGGAGGCCTTGAGAACAGGCAAGTGGGCGCGCGTCGCCAGGTGGGCGAGTGCGGTGCCATCGGCAGCATTGCATCGATGGGTGTGGGCGGCGGCAAGCAGGAAAATGGCATCACGCTCAAGCGCGGGATCGGCATCCAGGGCTTTGGCCAGTGGGCCGGCCGTACCTGGCGCCGCATGCACGACCGCTGTGGCGACCGGCGGCGAAATCGGATGAAGTGAAGCGTTGGCTGTCTGGTGCGCCGTGGATGCGCGCGGTCCGGCAAGGACCCACCAGATAGCCGCCATGCCTGCCATGAGCATGATGCCGGCAACGAGCATCACGCCGACAAGCGGGCGCAGCTTATTCGAAGTGCGTATCAGGTGCGGCGGCATTGGAATACGGCAGCAGCTGTGCGTCCGTCATGGCATAGGCACTGGCCGCTATCGCGTTGTGCTGGGGCTGGCTGACGAGCGTGCCGCGAAGCCAGAACGGGTCCCAGATTTGGGGGGTATCGATCGGAGCCTTCAATTTGACGTCGACAAGCATGTTCGGTGGCGGCGGCGGCACATGGATGCATGCCCCGTAAAAGGGAACAAAGAAGAACTCCGTCATCTGTCCCTGGGCATTGGTATCGAGCGGTACGACGTAGCCTGTCAGGCGGACCTTCTTTCCCGACAACGCATCCACCGTATGCAGCGTGCCGAATTGCTTGCCCTGCTTGTTGCCTACATGGACGACGGGGGGCGCATCCTTGAGCAGCCGCAAGTCTTCCGGAGGCACCATATGCGTCCAGTCCAGTTCGGCGAAGCCGTCCGCATCCGGTAGGCCAAGCAAACCTGCCGGCGTGACCGCGGGTGGCTTCCCCGAACGCCGCGCGACATCGGCTGCCTGCTCGGCTTTCTGCACGTCCGACAAGGGCGCCGGGGGAGGGGTGGGTGAGCAGGCGACCAGGCCAACAAGGATAAGCAGGAAAGTGGAGCGAAGCTGAGTCATAGTCGGGCCTGCAAGCCATCAGCGAGCGTACGGCGGTACGCGACAAGCGCGGGAACGCAGCCAGCGACGAACGCACTGGCCAGGACGAGGCCAAGCAGTGCCCATTCCGCCGCATCCGGTGGCGCGAGTGCCAGGCGCAATCCCGCGGCCTGCGCAAGCCAGGGACCGGCCAGCGCAATGGCGCCATAAAGCAAGACCAGCCCCAGGACGCAGCTGGCCATTCCCACCAGCAGCGCCTCGGCCACCATCAGCGCAAACACAGTGGCGGGGCTTGCGCCCACCGCACGGAGCACCGCCATTTCCCGACGCCGCTCGTTGAGCATGCTCAGCAACGTGGTCACCAAACCACACAGGCCGATGGCCACCACCAGGTAACCAATGGCACGGATAGCCTGTTCGGCGACGCCGACAATGGACCACAGCTGCTGCAGCGCCACGCCCGGCAACACGGCCAGGAGCGCTTCGTCAGGATATTCGTTGATGGCCCGCTGGAATGAAAATGCCGAAAGGCGGGAATTGAGCCCGACGAAGAACGCGGTGATGGTCTTGGGCGTCAGGTCCGCATGACGAGCCTCTTCGGCGGAAACCGACTGCCCCGGCAGTCGCATGCCCGACTGCCAATCGACGTGGATGGCTTCGATGCCATCCAGGCCGACGAACACGCTGTCGTCGAACGGCGTACCCGTGGGTGCCAGGATGCCGGTCACCACAAAGGGCTTGTCGGCATGCTGTTGGGTGGCCATCACCCCCGTGCCATGCGTGAGCACCAGGCTGGTCCCGACTTTGTAACCCAGTGCGCGCGCCACGCGTGCACCGAGCACCGCGTCATAGACGTCGGTAAAGGCGTGCCCGGAGGCCAAGCGCATGGCCTCGTGGTCACCAAAGCGCAAGTGGTCGAAGAAGCCGGCGGTGGTGCCTACCACACGGAAACCGCGGTGGGAGTCGCCCAGGGATATCGGCACGGTCCATGCCACTTCGGGACTGCTGGCCACGTCCTGGTAACTCTTCCAGGACACGTTGTTGGTGGCGTCCCCGACATGGAACACGGCATAGAGCAGCAGGTTGACCGGTCCTGAGCGCGCTCCCACCAGCAGATCGGTGCCGCTGACCGTGCTTGCGAAACTCGAACGCGCGTCGCGTCCGAGCCGATGGACAGAAAGCACCAACCCCACCGACAAACCCAGGGTCAGCACAGTGAGCAGGGCGCTGGTACGACGATGCCAAAGGCTGCGAAGGGCGAGCGACACCAGGGCGCGTGGATTCATGAGCCGAGCCTTACCGCATCATCGAAGTGCCTGGCCAGCGAAAGGTCGTGGCTGACGAACACGGTGGAGATCCCGCGCATGGCGCACTCGCCCTGCAGCAACTGGATGAAGGCATCCCTGGCGTCCGCATCGAGGGCGGATGTCGGCTCGTCCGCCAGTAGCAGCGTCGGCGATCCGATCAAGGCACGGGCCGCCGCTACACGCTGCTGCTGCCCTACGCTTAGTTGCGACACCACGCGTCCCCGCATCGTGTCCGGTTCAAGCCCCAAAGCAGCGAGCAACCGGTCGACCTCGTCATTGAGGCTTCCCGCTTGCATGGCAGCGTCGCGCCGACGCCGGGAAAGACGACAGGGTAGTTTCACGTTGTCGGCTACGGAAAGATAGGGAAGAAGGTTGAACTGCTGGAAGATGTAGCCCACGCCATCGGCACGCATGCGGTCGCGACCCGGCTGGCTGGCCGGCAACAGCTTTTCAGCGATGCGTATCGTCCCAGCTTTCGGCAACAGCACGCCGGCAAGCAGGCCAAGCGCCGTGCTCTTGCCGCATCCGCTGGGCCCGTGGACGAAGAGGCTTTGCCCGCGCAGGAGCCGGATATCAGGAAAACGAAGATCCGGCTGTCCTTTCCACGCAAAGGACACGTTCGTGGTTTCCAGGATGGTGCTTGCGCGGCTCAAGGGGACGTACCGGGCACCGTGACATGGGACTGGTTGGCATCGACGGTGGCCTGCCCCTGGCCCGACGGCGTGACAAGATCAACATTCACTTTGACCGTGCGCGGGAACGCATGGAGCAAACCGACATCGAAACCTGAAATTGCGTCTGGCCTGGCGCAGGTAAACCGGTAGTGCGCACTGACATCCATATGGCCATCCTCGTCGGGCTTACCGGCATCGGCGACTTTGGCCGATGTCAGCGTGCATCGGGCAGCATCGGGAAACACGAGCCAGGACGCCGGCTGTTGAAGGGTACGTGTGGCATCAGCGAGCGCCTGCTTTTCCTGGTCGCTGCGCGGCGCGTGCTCGAACCCGACGAAATTGATGCCCGGGCCATGGATGTCGACCTCCACCACGCCCTTGTCGATGGCGATGTCCAGGTCGGACACGCCGTGCACGTGTGCGCCATGGTGGCGAAGCTCGAAGGCCGTGGCCGGCGTGATTCCCGCCGCCAGGAATATCCACGCCAGTACCAACGGCACAGGACGAACGCTGGGACAAGGCATACGATGCTCCTACCATTCGGGATGTTATAACATAACATCACTAGATCAACTTGCAATGCCTGCCCAGGGGAAAAAACGATGAAGCGACTGTTCCAGACACTTACAGCGACCGCTCTCGCCATGGCCACGACGGCCGCCTTGGCCGACGAAGGCATGTGGACCCTCGACCATCTGCCCATCAAGCAGATGCAGGAGCGCTACGGATTCACACCGACCGCGCAATGGATTGCCCATGTGCAAAAGGCGTCGGTGCGCCTGGCCGAGGGTTGCTCTGGATCGTTCGTGTCGTCGAGCGGGCTGGTCATGACCAACCACCACTGCGCCAATGCCTGCCTGTCGCAGCTTTCCAAGACCGCCAACTACATGGAGAACGGCTTCTCGGCTGCACGCCGGGAGGACGAACCGAAGTGCCCGGAAGTGGAACTTAACCAGCTGGACACCATCACCGACGTCACCGACCAGGTGATGGGTGCCACTCGCGGGAAGACGGGCGGGGACCGCATCAAGGCCGAGCGCGCCATCAACAGTTCGCTTGAGCAGAAATGCGTGGGTGGGGATGCGAAAACCTGGCGCTGCGATGTGGTCACGCTGTATCACGGTGGCCGCTACGCGATGTACAAGTACCGTCGTTACCAGGACGTGCGCCTTGTGTTTGCCCCCGAGCAGTCGATCGCCTTCTTCGGCGGCGATCCGGACAATTTCAACTTCCCGCGCTACGACCTGGATGTGACTTTCTTCCGCGCCTACGTCGATGGCAAGCCGGCCCATACGCCCGACTATCTTCCCTTCGACGTAGCCGGGCCCAAGGCCGGCGACATGACTTTCGTGGTCGGCAACCCCGGTTCAACCCAACGCGACACGCCGTGGGTGCAACTGCAAAACATGCGCGACCACAAGCTCACGCCATTTTTCGGCTTCCTGTCGGAATTGCGCGGCGTGCTCTGGCAATACAGCCGAGCCGACGCCTCGCAGGCGAAAGAAGCCCAGGACGTGCTGTTCGGCGTCGACAATTCGTTGAAGGTCTATAAGGGCTGGTTGGAAACCCTGAGCGATGCGACGTTTGCCGCGCGGAAGATCAAGGACGATGACGGATTGCGCCAGTGGATTGCCGCAGACGCCAGCCGAAAGGCCAGATACGGCGATCCCTGGGCAGACCTTGAGCGCGCCCAGGCGCGTTCGGCAGAACTGCAGGAGCGCTACACGCTCATCGAGGGCGGCCGCGGCTTCGGCGTGGGCGGCACCTTGTTCAGCCAGGCACGCACCTTGGTTCGTGCGGCCGCCGAACGCAGCAAACCCGATGGCGAACGCTTACCGGCGTTCCGCGATGCCAACCTGCCCGCGCTGGAACAGGAAGTCTCGTCCAGTGCGCCGGTCTATCCGCGTTTCGAGAAGACCATGATTACCTGGTCGATCGAAAAAATGCGCCAGAGCCTGGGCGCCGATGATGCCTTCGTGCACGAGGTACTGGGCAAGCAGTCGCCTGCGCAGGTGGCCGATGGATTGGTCGATGGCACCAGACTCGCCGATCCCGCCGTGCGCAAGCAACTGTGGGAAGGAGGGGAGGCGGCCATCAAGGCGTCAAAGGATCCCATGATCGCTTTGGTGCGGAGCATCGATCCGGAAGCCCGTCGTCTTCGCAAGACGTATGAAGACGAGGTCTCGGCACCCATTTCACGCGCCGAAGAAAATATCGCCCAGGCCCGCTTCGCACGGGATGGCGACAGCAGCTATCCCGATGCCACCTTCACCCCGCGCCTGTCGTTCGGCAAGGTGGTGGGCTGGAAAGAGAAGGGCAAGGACGTGCCGCCATTCACGGACTTCGCCGGCGCATACAACCGTGCCACGGGCGCCGACCCGTTCAAGCTGCCCGACAGCTGGTTGAAGGCCAAAGCCAGCCTCGCACTCAATACGCACTTCGACTTCGTGACCGACAACGACATCATCGGCGGCAACTCGGGAAGCCCGGTCATCAATCGCGAAGGCCATGCCGTGGGCCTGATCTTCGACGGCAACATCCACTCGCTGGGCGGCGACTTCACCTTCGACGAGACCTCGAACCGCGCCGTGGCGGTCGATACGGCGGCGCTGGTCGAAGCCATTCGCAAGGTCTACAAGTTGCCCCGCCTGGCTGATGAACTGGCGGGGAAGAAGTAGCCACCACATCTTGGGGCGAGAGGAACCCGTCCCGCTCGCGTTCCCCGGAAGGCGCTGCCCTCCCAAGGCGCAACCTCGTAGGCATGTCCCCTCCAAGGGAAATGATTTCCTGCCGGAGGCGTTAGATCGTCGTCGCAGAGATCACGCCGATGTGGTTCATTGCGCTTTCCAGGGAGGCTGCGTTGGCCTCCGGACCGTAGGCCAGGCCTTCCGCCACGACCACCTCGATATCGTCGATCCCGACGAGCGCGAAGATGTCCCGCAGATAGCGCTCGGCGTGCTCGCGGTGCGCGAACGGCGTGCCGTCGGCAAACACACCGCCACGGGCGATAGCAACGATTACCCGCTTTCCTCTGGCCAAGCCGACCGGTCCCGCGCCACCGCCGTAGGTGAAGGTCTTGCCGGCGACGATCACGCGATCGATCCAGGCTTTCAACGAGCTCGGGATCGAATAGTTGTAGAACGCCACGCCGATCACGAGGGTGTCGGCGGCCAGGAACTCCGCGAGGACGTTCGCACTTTCGACCGCGTCGGCCTGTAGCGCTGGACTGAGCCCTGACGCGTCTACCGCTTCGACAACGGCTGCAAACACCGGCTCGGACAAGTGCGGCAACGGATAGGCCGCGAGATCCCGATAGGTGATCTCAAGGGTTTCGTCGGTTTGCTTGAGCTTGTCCACAATGGCGGCAGACAGGCGCCGACTCACCGAGTTGCTCGTTTGAATACTGGTGTCCAGATGCAGCAGCTTGCTCATGGAAAGACCCTCGATTGGATAGTGATCCGAGCCGTCGGCTTCCTCAGCGAGGCGGGATCGCCTATCGGTTCGTAACGATAAATTTGTTCGTGATACTATCTTTGATATCGCGTGCACCCACAAGAACGCACTAATAAGTGCTGTACGAACACCCATGTTCCTTGCTGAAAAATTTGGAGAACGCCGTGGCTAACGCGAGACCGTCGCCGGTCAAAGTCCTTGAACCCGACGAAGACATCCAGGCTGAGTGCAAGGCGCTCGCACAGGTGCTCGATCGCATCGGGGACAAATGGACCGTGATGGTGGTCGGCGTGCTCTCAGACGGACCTCAGCGCTTCAGCACCGTCCTGCGCACGATCGGCGCGGTGTCGCATCGCATGCTCACGTTGACCTTGAGAGGCCTCGAACGTGATGGTCTGGTCACCCGGACGATCTATCCCACGATTCCGCCCAAGGTTGAATACGAACTCACCGACATGGGGCGCTCGCTGATAGGGCCTTTAAGGACACTTTCATCCTGGGGAAGAAAGAATCGCCCGGCGATCGAGGAAGCGAGGGTGCGTTTCGATGCACAAGCAGAAGCGTCGGAGGCATGAAGAGTCAGCCGATGACTGGCCTTCGCCAAGGCATATCGATACCGAACCAGTTCGCGCAGGACCCTGCTCCATCTGGGGAACCCTTAATGAAATAGCCTGTCTACCGACGTTGGCGCGAAACACGCGTTGAAGACATGCGCACGTTCTTGCGCGGATAGTTGGCTTGAATGGGGCGGTATCATCGAACGTACGGGGCAGGGCCAAGATCACCGGGAGGGCGCATCCGCGCGCAGTCCGGCATTACTCGACAGCGAAACGTGTGAGACCTTGGGTCGCAGGCGCTGGCGACAGCCGGCGCTTAAGCCTCGGGCGAACGTGCTCGTGCTGGCTTTGGTATTGGCGCTGCATATGTTGTTCGCGCTGACGCTGTGGTCTCCAAGGCAGCCAGCACCTGTCGATAGCGAGCAGAAGCTGATCGTGCGTCTTCTCGATGACACCCGCACGTCGCGTACCGCGCCGCCGCCAGCACCACCCGAACTGCCCGAGTTGGTGTCGCCGCGCCGGGCGGCGGCAGCACGTGTTCGCCCTGAGTCGCACGAAAAACCACCTCGTGATGCGATGGTTGTGCAAGATCATGAGGCAGCACCTGCTCCGGCGGCCTCCGTGGCCACACCGGCCACCAGCAGTTTGTTCGCCAAGGATGGCTCGATACGGTTATCGCCCGCGCCGATCCCGGCCGCACCCACGGCCGAAGCCAAACCGGCCAAGCCCGCGGACGATCGTCAGATCATGCAGCACGACAGCAACCGCATGCACTACAAGGCCACGCGTTTCGAGAAGTATTTCCCGCCGCCGGACGAGACAGCCGGTGGTGCAGTGGGTCGCCATATAGGCGATGCGATCCATGAGATCGCCAAAAGTCTGTGCGATCCGGACAAGAGCAGTACGGCTTCCACCATGCTGTGCGGCGCACCTCCGCCGCCGGCCTCGCGAAAGAATACCGACGAGCGCCTCAATCTACCGGCCGCGTCGCTGGTCGGCGACCCGCCTCCGGTCACCGTGCCACTGCCGACTTGTATCGCCCAGTACAACGACGGCAAGCCACTGTCGCATGGCTGCCCGGTAAACACGCCTGACCTGGCCTTCAAGGCCCAGATGCGCGTATGCATCGATCTGTTCCGTGCGGGCAGGCGCCTGAAGCCCGACTGCCCAGCCGACACGCCCGAGCGCGCAGCCGCCGAGTAGTCCCCGCCGCGGCGTGCCCGGGCCTGGTGATCTGGCACTCCACCGACCTGGTGAACTGGACGCCGGTCACCGGCCTTTCGCGACGCGATCGTGTTCTGAAGACCTTTACGTGCGCGGAGGAACAAACCTGGATGCGCGTATCGATGCAGGCATCGAGCTTGCGCATACGCGTGACCCATCAGGATCACGTTGTGACGTACCACTATTCGCTCGACAACGGAAAAACCTGGCAATTGCATGGCCTTCGCATGGAGGTATCGGGCATCCACCACAACGTGTTTGGTGGATTCCTGAGCCTGAGGACTGGCGTTTACAGCGCAGGCGAGGGCAGCGTGGTGATGCGGGATTTCACCTACCGGGCTTTAGCCAGGGAGTAGGGGTTTCACCGTTCGATGTGGCAACCGCAAACGAAGAAACATTACTCGCGCCCATCAATTTCGCAATTGTGTGTCACGACAGCGCAATACAGCATGCGCCACCACCAAGCAGGACGTGACGTTGCCAGGGCCAGTCATCCGGCCTGACGCAGCCACCGGGTCGCGGGGGCCCGGGGATACGAAGCTTGCAGTTTCGGCCGATGGCCAACGACAAGACGGGAGAGTTCTGACCATGATTGAGGCTGTGCGCGGGAAGACCGCCTATGCGGTCCAGCATTGCTTGCCACGGGCGCGTCTTTCGGCGGCCGTGGCCATAGGCATGACGCTGCTCTATGCGCCGCTCGGCGCCCACGCCCAGCAGGCGGCGACGCCCCAGGAACAGGCGCAAAGCCAGGCCAGGGACCAAGCCAAGCCCGCCGATGCTAAAACCAGGAAAAAACCGGAAGCCTCCAGTGCCAAGGACGCCAAGGACCTCGAAGCCGTCACCGTGACAGGTATCCGCGCATCGGTGGAGAAGGCGCAGGACGTCAAACGCGACGCCGACACCTTCGTCGATTCGTTATCCGCCACGGACATCGGCGCGCTGCCGGATCGCAGCGTCACTGAGACCCTGTCGCGCATTCCCGGCGTCACCATCGACCATTTCCTCTCCCAAGGCGATCCGGAGCACTTCTCTGCCGAAGGCAATGGTGTGCAGGTGCGCGGCCTCACGCAGGTGCGTTCCGAATTGAATGGTGGCGACAGTTTCTCCGCCAATGGCGGGCGGGCCCTCAGCTTCCAGGACGTGCCCTCGGAATTGATGTCCGGCGTCGACGTCTACAAGAACCAGACGGCCCAGATGATCGAGGGCGGCCTGGGCGGTACGGTGAACCTGCGCACCTTCATGCCCTTCGACTTCCCGGGCCAGAAGATCGCCGCTTCAGCCAGCGAGAACTACGGCGACTTCGCCAAGAAGTACAAGCCCTCCGGCTCGGTGCTCTACAGCAATCGCTGGAACACCAGCCTCGGGGAAATGGGTTTCCTCCTCGACGTCGCCGATTCCCAACTGTCCACGCGCACGGACGGCCTGTTCGTGCGTCCGTTCTTCAAGAACGCAGACGGCATCTGGGTGCCGCGCGGCGCCGACTGGCGCACCTTGCTCTACGATCGCAAGCGCGATGGTGCCTACCTGGCCTTCCAGTGGCGTCCCAGCGACGATCTTGACCTTTACGCCACCGCGTTCCAGAGCAAATACCACGAAGTCTGGAACGAGGATGCGATCTTCGTGAGCAACGACCCAACCCAGGTGACGGTGGACGCCAGCCAGCCGAGCCAGGTCAATGGCGGGGTGTTCCAGTCCGGTCGCCTCACGCAGAATGGCGGCATGCCGATGGGCACCGACATCCGCGCATCCGACAGCCACTCCAAGACCACGGACTTCACCACCGGGATGAAGTGGCGGCTGGGCACGGGCACTGAACTCACAAGCTCCGTGCAGTTCGTCAAGGCCACCACCAACAGTCTGGATTCCACGGTGGCGCTGGGCACCAACGTGCCCTACATCGACGTCGCCCTGAACGGTAACAACCCGCCGCACATCGGCGTCGATCCCAACTTCACCGGGAATCCCGCCAATTACTACTGGGGGTTCACCATGGATCACCAGGATCAGAACTATGCGAAAGAACTGGCCTGGCGCGCCGACATTTCGCACAGCTTCGCTGACGGGTTCGTGCAGGGGGTGAGGGCAGGCGTGCGCCTGACCAACCGTGATGCCGACAACATCGATACCGGCTATAACTGGGTGCCCGTGTTCCAGACCTGGATGCAAGGCTGGGCAATACCCGGCGGTGCCATGCCCGGCCTGGATTTGAACGGCACGGTCAATACCAGCCTGGTGCACCTGGACACGTTCAAGAATTTCTACCGGGGCGACGCCGGCATACCAGGAGCGTTCTATGCACCGGTCCCGTCCACCGCGCTTGGCTACCCGGGCAGCTACGCGGATATCCACAACGCCGCCGTCCCGTATTACATCGCCGGCAGCGGTTATGACGTCCCATACAAGCCCACGTTGCTCGATGCTTCGCACACCAACCTTCAGCACGAAAAAACCTACGCGGCGTACGCCATGCTCGACTTCGGGGTGGACGATGCCAATCTGAGCGGCAACATCGGCGTGCGTGCGGTGAAGACAAGGAATGCCGCCCAAGGCTTCCTGACGTATCCCGACCAGGCGTTTGCGCCCTATCTGGGCGCGGGCCAATCTACGCCCATCAGCGCCCGCAACGAGTACACGGACATCCTGCCCAGCTTGAACGTGAAGTGGGAGTTCGCTCCGAACCTGATCACGCGTTTTGCCTTTTCCAAGGCGATTGCGCGGCCGGACTTCAGCCAGATGCAGGCCTATCAGATTCTCAATGCCGCCGTGCTTTCAGGCTATACGCCGCCGCCCGGCACCACCACCCTGCCGACCGACAAGCTGACCCTGACGGGCACTTCGACCACCAGCAATCCGTACCTGACGCCGATGAAGGCTAACCAGTTCGATCTGTCGCTGGAGTGGTACTTCGATCAGGACCACGGCGGCATGGCCTGGGTCAGTCTGTTCCACAAGGGGATAAGCGACTATTTCCGCAACGAGTCGCAATTCGTGGCGTATCCCGGTATCGATGGCAACAACTATCAGTATCTGATCACCCACCCCGTAAACGTCGGCAAGGCGACCATCGATGGCGCGGAATTCGGCTGGAATCAGTTCTTCGATTTCCTGCCGGTCAAGGGCTTCGGCATGTCGGTGAACTACACCTACATCCGGAGCAGGACCCATGTGCCGAACGAGACTACCGCGGTGCCGGTGGATACCGATGGCTCCACATTCGGCAGCCTCCCGGCGGATGGCCTGTCGAGGGATTCCCTCAATGTCGCCGGCTTCTACGAGCACGGCCCGTGGCAAATCCGGCTGGCCTACAACTGGCGCAGCCAGTATCTGCTGTCGATCGGTCCGAACGGCTACAACGGTACCGATAACAACATTCCGTGGAAGCTGCCGGTCTTCGCCGATGCCTACGGACAGCTGGACGGTTCGATCTTCTACTCGTTCAACGAGCATGTGAAGCTCGGCGTGGAGATGAACAACCTCAATAACGCCGAACAGCGCACGATCATGTATCAGAATGGATCGGGCAAGCACATCACTTCCTGGTACGTGAACGATACCCGTTATGCGCTGACGCTGCGCGCGACGTTCTGATCGTGCAGTGCCTGAGCAGTCGGTATGTCGTCGACCAAATGGGGTAGGGCCCTTGCCGACCCTACCGTGATAGCGTGATCGCCTCTCCGATGGGGGCAGCTTATGCAACGCATGGTGGCGGTGGGCTTTGCCCTTGTTGCGTATATTCTTTTTTTCGCGAGTTTCCTGTGGCTCATCGCCTTCCTGGGCGACGTCAAGATATTTCCAACGAGGATCAACGACGCCGTCAACGGCACGCCCGTGGCCCAGGCCATCGGTGTCGACCTGCTCCTTATCGCCTTATTCGGCATACAGCACAGCGTCATGGCGCGACCCGGGTTCAAAGCGCGCTTGACCCGAATCGTACCGGCTTCGGTCGAAAGATCGATCTACGTGCTGGCAGCCGCTGCCGCCCTGGCGATCATGCTCGGCTATTGGCATACGCTTGGCGGGGCGATCTGGGACGTGCGTGAAGGCGCGGCAGCGCCGTTGATCTGGGCGGTGTTCGCTACGGGCTGGGCCGTCGTGTTGCTAAGTACTTTTCTTATTAATCACTTCGAACTGTTCGGACTGAGTCAGGCGTGGCACCACGGTCGAGCGCGGGAAGATCGCCCCCCACAATTGCGCGAACCGCTCCTCTACCGCTGGGTCCGACACCCGCTATACCTGGGCTTTATCATTGCCTTCTGGGCAACGCCGCACCTGACCATGAGTCATCTATTGTTCGCGGCGGGCATGACCTTCTACATCTTCATCGGGATCGCGCATGAAGAGCGCGACCTGCTTGCCCATTTCGGCCCTGCCTACGACGACTATCGAAAACGCGTCGGAATGATCGTGCCTGGCATGGGGCGGCGACAGGGTCGGCCCAACGACTG
Organism: Pinirhizobacter sp.; assembly: GCF_036499745.1. Taxonomy (NCBI): domain Bacteria; kingdom Pseudomonadati; phylum Pseudomonadota; class Gammaproteobacteria; order Lysobacterales; family Rhodanobacteraceae; genus Pinirhizobacter; species Pinirhizobacter sp. Next base: position 37,433 of record NZ_DASYDG010000059.1, on the reverse strand, counting down.
ACCCCCGGCATGAACCTCGTGCATTAGAGGCAATGGAAGTAGGCGCCTACGAACCGCACAGCAAAACCTGTAAAACATACGAAATTTTTGCGCCAATCCGCCTGCGCTTTGCGGCAACTTTGCGCCTCTCCTGATTAAGATCACTCCACATTTTCCGAGGTGGACGTGGCATGAGCATTCTCATTCTTCAGGGCCCCAACAAGTCGAACCGTTCGGCGGTGGCTAGCTACTTTCAGGCAGGTGAGTCGACCGCCCGTGTTCCCGTGGAGGTGCTGACCTGCCCGGATGTTTCTGGAGTGGTTCGAGCGCTGACCGCAGGTCGGGAACATGGGGTGGAGGTGGTCATCCTCGAACTTGGCAACCTTTCTGCAGAGTTCGCCTTATCGGCACCTCAGGCCCTCGTTCAAGCCTTGCATGAGGTGGGCGTGCCGTTCATCGAAGTCGCGGGTGACGATGGTCCTGATCTTGAGGTCCTGAGCGATCACCAAATTGCCCCACTGGCCAGCGTGCTGTGGATTGGCGAGCGAAGTGGTGGGTTGCGCATGGGCCTGGCCATCGCGCGAAACTACTTGAAAGGTCGAGGCCGTCTGCGTCTCGGGGGCGCCGGGGCGGCGAATGATCCTGAGGGTGGCCAGCATATCCGGGTCGAGACGGACCGGCGTGGCCCCCTAGCCAATCAGAGTTGGCTCGACGAGTACGAGTTGGGTGGCTACGCGGGCATCTAACTTATCGAGCCACTCATTTCGTGGCTCCTTTTTTTTGAGATCATCATGAAATCACAGCACGCCTTTCTGGCGCTCCTGGCCTTGTCCAGCGGCGCGTCCCCCGTCTTTGCCCAGGATTCGGCTACGGCCCCCTTGTGCACGGATCGACCCACCAAGTCCAATGCGACCTGCACGGTGCCCGAAGGCAGCTGGCAAGTGGAGTCGGACTTGCCCAATGTCACACGCAACGATGATGGCGGAGTCAGGACCACTACCACCTACGCCATCAATCCTTATCTTAAATATGGCATCGATGATCATCAGGACATCGAAGTCAATTGGGCGCCGCAAGTCCGCGTACGTACCGATGACGGCACTGCGCGGCATACGATCGATGGCGCAGGGGATGTATTTGTGCGCTACAAAGTTCGTTTTTTCAGCAACGACACGGTAGCGATCGCCTTGCTACCCTACATCAAGGCACCCACTGCCAACCACGATATCGGCAACCGCCGTTGGGAAGGCGGGGTGATTGTGCCCATCAGCATCACGCTGCCCAACAAGTTCACGTTGGTGCTTGGGCCTGAAGTGGATGCGCTCGCCGATAGCTCGGGCACCGGTCGCCACGCCGCCTACACCAACCTGGTCAACCTGTCGCGACCAATCTCGGATCGGCTCGGCATCGCCGTCGAATATTGGACCCAGGACAACCACGATCCCGCAGGCACCATCCGCCAGCGCTCGGCGGATGTCGCGTTGACCGTGGCCGCCACCTCGACGCTGCAGTTCGATGTGGGTGCCAACTTCGGGCTCAATGACGCCACGCCCGATCGCCAGATTTACCTGGGGTTCTCTACGCGCTTCTAGGGCGGCTGCCAAGCCTTAAAATATACACACTTTTTACGGCAAACCCCGAACGCGCTACGGCGAAGTTACGGGGTTTGCACTTACCATTTTTCTCGATCCAATTACCGAGATTCCCGATGGACGTCCTGTTCTTGTTGTTGCTAGTGGGCCTGACCGCCTTGACTGGCGGCTTTCTGGCGCTCTGCGAGCACCTGGAGCGCGCGCGATGACCGCCATGTATGTGATTGCCGCCGTTATCGCGCTGGCCCTGGTGGGCTACCTGGCCACGGCTCTACTTAAACCGGAGTGGTTCGAATGACTGCCAACGATTGGCTGCAGATGGCCGTGTTCATGGCCGTGCTGCTTATCCTCGTTAAGCCGCTCGGCGCCTACATGGCTGCCGTGTTCGAGGACGCGCCTAACCGAATCAACCGGGTGGGTGCGCCCATCGAGCGCTTCGTCTACAAGATCAGTGGCATCCGCGCCGACGAAGACATGAGTTGGAAGCGCTATGCGCTTGCGATGCTGATGTTCAACCTCATTGGCCTGCTAGCGGTTTATCTACTACAGCGCTTCCAGGGAGTCTTGCCGCTGAACCCTCAGCACCTGCCGGCCGTGTCGGCCGACTCGGCGATGAATACCGCCATCAGCTTTGCAACGAATACCAATTGGCAAGGCTACGGCGGCGAGTCGACGATGAGCTACCTGACCCAGATGCTGGGCCTTTCGGTCCAGAACTTCCTTTCCGCTGCCACCGGCATCGCCGTGCTTATTGCTGTGATCCGTGGTTTCACCCGTCGCTCGGCCCGGGCGCTCGGTAACTTCTGGGTCGATATGACCCGCAGCACGCTATATGTGCTGCTGCCCCTGGCCCTGGTCCTGGCCACGGTGCTCATGAGCCAGGGCGTGGTGCAAAGCTTCAAACCCTATGTGGAAGTACCGCTGGTCGAGGCAACAACGGCCACCCAGCCCGTGCTCGATGGCAACGGCCAACCCAAGCTCGATGCCGCCGGTAAGCCGGTCACCGAAGAGGTCCCGGTGAAGACCCAGATCCTGCCCATGGGTGCGGCAGCCTCGCAGATTGCGATCAAGCAATTGGGCACCAACGGCGGCGGGTTCTTCAATGTCAACTCCGCTCATCCGTTCGAGAACCCCACGCCGTTGGCGAACTTTCTCGAGCTGCTGTCCATCCTGCTGATCCCGGCCGCGCTTTGCTATACGTTCGGCAAGATGGTGGGGGATCGCCGGCAGGGCTGGGCACTGCTGGGGGCGATGCTGTTGATCTTCGTTCCGCTCCTGTTGATCTGCACCGGGGCAGAGCAGGGGGGTAATCCCGCTTTGCATGGACTGGCGGTGGACCAGACCGCCTCGGCGCTCCAGGCCGGCGGCAACATGGAGGGCAAGGAAACCCGCTTCGGTATCGTCAACTCCACACTGTGGGCAACGGCAACCACCGCCGCATCCAACGGGTCGGTCAACGCCATGCATGACTCATTCACCCCGATCGGGGGGCTGGTGCCCATGTGGCTGATCCAGTTGGGCGAGGTGATCTTTGGCGGGGTGGGATCGGGGCTTTACGGCATGCTGGCTTTTGCGGTGGTCGCTGTGTTCTTCGCAGGGCTCATGGTCGGACGCACCCCCGAATACCTGGGCAAGAAGATCGAAGCCCACGAGATGAAGATGGCCAGCCTGGCCGTGTTGCTGCCCTGCGCGCTGGTGGTGATTGGCGCCGCCGTGGCCGTGATGGTGCCCGCGGGCACGGCGGGTACCGCAAACCCGGGTGCGCACGGTTTCTCGGAAATTCTCTACGCCGTCAGTTCCGCATCCAATAACAACGGCAGCGCCTTTGGCGGACTTTCGGCGAATACGCCGTTCTGGAACGCTCTGCTGGGCATCTGCATGTTCCTGGCCCGCTTCCCGCTGATGATTGCCATGCTGGCCATGGCTGGCGCCCTGGCTGCCAAGAAGCATGTGCCGGCGTCGGCCGGGACCCTGCCGACCCATACGCCCCTGTTCATTACCTTGCTCGCCTGCGTGGTCGTTGTCGTGGGCGCACTGACCTTCCTGCCTGCCCTCGCGCTCGGACCCATCGTCGAAGCGCTGATGGCGACTCACTGAGTTCACTCATGGATACCATCACCCAACAACCCATTGCCCCGCGCACGCGCCCGGCAGGAACCTTCAACGGCGATCTGATACGCAAGGCCATCGTGGATGCCTTTGCCAAGCTGAACCCGCGCCAGCAGTTCCGCAACCCGGTCATGTTCGTGGTCTTCATCTGCTCGGTGCTCACCACCGCGCTATGGGTGCAGGCCCTGGCCGGGAAGGGAGAGGCGCCCATCGCCTTCATCTTCTGGGTCAGCCTGTGGCTGTGGTTCACCTTACTGTTCGCCAACTTTGCCGAGTCGTTGGCGGAGGGGCGCGGCAAAGCCCAGGCCGCGGCACTGCGCAGTTCACGCAGAGATGTGATTGCCAAAAAGCTGGTTTCAGAAGACCGTCGTGGGGCCGTCACCTTTGTTCCGTCCAATGAGCTGCGTGCGGGCCATCTCGTCCTGGTGGAGCCTGGCGACCTTCTGCCTGGCGACGGCGAGGTAGTGGCCGGCACGGCGAGCGTGGATGAAAGCGCCATCACCGGTGAATCAGCGCCGGTGATCCGTGAGTCTGGTGGGGATCGCAATGCGGTGACCGGCGGCACGCGCCTGCTTTCGGACTGGCTGGTGGTGCGCATCAGCGCCAATCCAGGTGAGACCTTTCTTGATCGTATGATTGCCATGGTCGAGGGGGCCAATCGGCGCAAAACCCCGAACGAGATTGCCCTGACCATTCTCCTGGCCAAGTTCAGCCTGATCTTCCTGCTCGCCTGCGCCACGCTGCTGCCGTATTCGATCTACAGCGTCCAGGCGGCCGGTAGCGGCAGCCCGATCACGCTGACGGTGTTGGTCGCGCTACTGGTCTGCCTGATCCCCACCACCATCGGTGCGCTGTTGTCCGCCATCGGCATTGCCGGCATGGACCGGATGATCCAGGCCAATGTGATCGCCACCTCCGGCCGGGCGGTCGAGGCGGCGGGCGATGTCGACGTACTGCTGCTCGACAAGACCGGCACGATCACCCTGGGTAATCGCCAGGCCGTCGCTTTGCATGTGGCGCCCGGTGTCGCCGAGCAAGAGCTGGCCCAGGTGGCCCAGCTGGCCTCACTGGCCGACGACACCCCCGAAGGCCGCAGCGTGGTTGTCCTGACCGAGCAGCACTACAAGGTGGCCACCCAACGCTTGCCTGCCGAGGCCGTCTTCCAGCCCTTCACCGCACAGACCCGCATGAGCGGCGTGGACATCGGCGAGCGGGTAATCCGCAAGGGTGCGCTCGATGCCGTCGAGCGGTATCTGGGCGAGGTTCATGGGCACATGCCGCCGCGGCTGCGTCAAATGGCCGAAGAGGTGGCCCGGCGCGGCGCCACCCCGCTCGTGGTGGTCGAGGGTGACCGCGCGCTGGGCGTGATCGAACTGAAGGACATCGTCAAGGCAGGCATCAAGGAGCGATTTGCCGAGATGCGCAAGATGGGCATTCGCACGGTGATGATCACCGGCGACAATCCACTCACGGCGGCGACCATTGCCGCTGAAGCCGGTGTGGATGACTTCCTTGCCGAGGCCACGCCGGAGGCGAAGCTCAAACTCATCCGCGACATGCAGGCGGAGAGCCGCATGGTGGCCATGTGTGGCGACGGTACCAATGATGCGCCCGCCCTGGCCCAGGCCGATGTGGCCGTCGCGATGAACAGTGGCACCCAGGCGGCCAAGGAAGCCGGCAACATGGTGGATCTGGACTCCAACCCCACCAAGCTTATCGAGGTGGTTGAGATCGGCAAACAAATGCTGATTACCCGGGGGGCGCTCACCACGTTTTCCATCGCCAATGACATCGCCAAGTATTTCGCGATTATCCCGGCGGCCTTTGCCACCACATACCCCGCGCTCAACGCGCTCAATGTCATGCACCTGGCCACGCCACAAAGCGCGATTCTTTCGGCGGTGATCTTCAATGCGCTGATCATCGTGTTCCTGATTCCCCTGGCACTGAAGGGTGTCAAATACCGCGCGCTCGGCGCAGGCGCACTATTGCGGCGCAACCTTCTGGTCTATGGACTGGGCGGCATCGTGGTGCCCTTCATCGGCATCAAGCTCATCGACCTGTTGCTCGTGGCCACGGGTTTGGCCTGATCGTTGTGCGACTTCCTATCCACTGCGCCAGCGCATTTCATGTTGCCGGTGCCGGAGTGATCCATGTTTAAGCTACTTCGCCAATCCCTTGTACTGCTCGTGATTCTTACCGTGGTTACGGGTGTTATCTACCCCCTGGCTGTCACGGGCATCGGCCAGGTGGCCTTCCCGGTCCAGGCGACCGGGAGCCTTCTGGGCGCCGCTGACCACGCGGTCGGTTCAGCGCTCATCGGCCAGCCATTTGCCAGCCCCAGGTATTTTTGGAGCCGTCCGTCCGCGACCTCACCACAGGCCTACAACGGGGCATCGTCCTCGGGATCCAACCAGGGCCCGACCAATCCCGCACTGACCCAGGCCGTCAGCGATCGCGTGGCCGCTTTGCGCGCAGCCGACCCCGGCAACACGGCGCCGGTCCCCGTAGACCTGGTGACCGCCTCGGGTAGCGGTCTGGATCCGCAGATCAGCCCGGCGGCAGCGGCTTATCAAGCCGCCCGGGTGGCACGCGTCCGCGGCCTGCCCCTGGCCCGCGTTCAAGGTCTCATCGCCGATGCAACCCAAGGCCGTCAGCTGGGGATCCTCGGCGAGCCGCGGGTCAATGTGTTGACCTTGAACCTGGCCCTGGACGCCGCGCGGTAGCATGGTTACATGGCCTCCGACTCAGCTGGCATGACCCCGTCCTTGCGCGACGCGCGCGCCGATGCACTGCTTCATGCAGTCGACGGCGAGCGCGAACGACGGCTAAAGATATTCCTCGGTGCCGCACCCGGCGTCGGTAAAACCTACGCGATGCTCTCGGCCGCTCGCGAACTACATCGCCAGGGCGTGGATGTGGTTATCGGACTGGTGGAAACCCACGGACGGGCCGAGACCGCGGCGCTGATGGAAGGACTGCCTGTCTTGCCCCGGCGCACCCTGGTTCATCGCGAACGGGAGTTCACCGAGTTCGATCTGGATGCGGCGCTCACTCGACGTCCAGCGATCCTGGTGGTTGATGAGCTAGCCCACCGCAATGTCCCCGGTGCGCGGCATGAGCGTCGCTGGCAGGACATCAACGAGTTGCTGGACGCGGGCATCGAGGTGTACACGGCACTCAATGTCCAGCACCTGGAGAGCCTGAACGACCAAGTGGCACGGATCACCGGCGTGACCGTCCGCGAGACGGTGCCTGATGGCTTTCTTGACCGCGCGCGCGACATCGTGCTGGTGGACTTGCCGCCACGGGAACTGATCACGCGCTTGCGGCAAGGCAAGGTCTATGTGCCTGAAACGGCTGCCATGGCCCTGGACTCTTTTTTCGCTCCGACCCACCTGGCCGCGTTGCGCGAGTTGGCCGTCGATACTGTTGCCCGGCACGTCGATAGCGACCTGCGCGCCGACATGCTGGCCCGGGGGGAGGTCATGTCGGTGCGCCGGCGCGTGCTGGCAGCGATCGATGGAGCCGGGCAGGGCGATTATCTGGTGCGCGTCGCCCGGCGGATTGCCGAGCGGCGTAGTGCGCCATGGAGCGTGGTGTATGTCGACACCGGGGAGGTGACCGACCTCCAACGGCGTGAACGCGTCGAGCAATCCCTGCGCCTGGCCCGGCGATTGGGAGGTGAGCCGGTCATCCTGCGCGGCCACGCCATCGCCGAGGAACTGTTGGCCTATGCCGACCGCGAAGGTGTGGGCCAGATCGTGTTGGGTCGCACCCGCGAGCGCCCGTTGGCCCGGATGCTGGGCCGGTCACTCACCCAACGCCTGCTGCGCCAAGGCACGCATCTGGAGCTGACCATCGTTGCCACCCCTAACCGGCGCAAGGCCGGCAGCCGACGATGGTTGCCGCCCGGCGGCTGGGGCGCGGGCAGGGAATATATCCAGGCCACGCTGGCGACGCTGGTAGCCTTTGCGCTGGCCTTCGTCGCCGACCGGTATCTGTCAGTGGCGAACCTGGCCCTGATCTTCCTCACGGCCGTGCTGGTGGTGGCGGTACGCACACGCATGGCCGTTGCTGTCTACACTGCCCTGGCGTGCTTTCTGGGCTACAACTTCTTCTTTGCACCTCCGCGGTATACGTTGGCGATCGCCAATGTGGACGATGTCCTGGCGGTAGTGCTGTTTCTCGTGGCCGCGCTGGTTTGTAGTCGTCTGGCCACCCGCCTGGCCGCTCAGGTTCAATCCTTGCGCGCCGCTCACGCTCAGGCGCGAGCGTTGTTGGGCCTGGGCCAAGCGCTGGTCAGCAGCGCCGACGCTCCCGCGATGCGACGCGAGGCCGTCATCGCCGTCGCCCAGGCCTTGCATTGCGAAGCGGCGGTCCTCGTGCGCGATGGCGAGGGCGGGATGACCGTCGCTGCAAGTGCACCCGCCGGGGTCGTCCTATCGATGCAAGACACAGCCGCTGCAGACTGGGCCGAACGCCACGGGGAGGCGGCGGGCCGGTTCACCGATACCCTTCATGCTGCCTCCTGTTGGGTGCTTCCATTGAGCACTGAAGGCCATGCGGCCGGCGCGTTGGCCTTGCGCTGGTCGGAGGCGGTGGGCGAGCCTGACCCGGACCGGCGCGGTCTGGCCCTGTCCATGGCCCAGGACTTGAGCCAGGCGTTGGAGCGGGCGCGGTTGGTAGAGGAGCTTCAAAGCAGCCGTGTCCAGGGCGAAACCGAGCGCTTGCGCAATGCGTTGTTGTCGTCGGTATCCCACGACCTGCGCTCGCCACTGGCCTCGATGATTGGTTCGGCCGGCACTTTGCTCGGTTATGAGGGTCGCTTGCCAGCGCACGAACGCAAGGAACTGCTGGAGGGTATCCTTGGCGAAGGGCAACGGCTGGACCGCTACATCCAGAACCTGCTGGACATGACCCGCCTGGGCCATGGGACGCTGAAACTTACGCGGGACTGGATCGATGGGGCGGACATCGTCGCCGCCGCCGTGGGCCGATTGCACCGCTTGCTGCCCGATACGCTGATCCATACGGAGGCCAATGCCGGCGAGGCCTTGCTCCATGTCCATCCGGCGTTGGTGGAGCAGGCACTGTTTAATGTGCTGGAGAACGCGGCGCGCTTCTCCCCGTCTGGCGACGCGGTAAGCGTCGTGGCCACGGTGATCGACGCTCAATGGCGGGTCGAGGTGACTGACCACGGGCCAGGCATCCCCGAGGAGGAGCGTGCGCGTATTTTTGACATGTTCTACTCAGTGGCCCGCGGCGAGCGGGCCGGTCCGAGCACGGGGCTGGGCTTGGCCATCTGCCGCGGTATGATCGGCGCGCACGGTGGCACGGTCGAAGCCATGCCCGCCGTAGGAGGTGGCACCACGGTCCGCCTGACCCTTCCTATGACCCCGCCGCCGCCGCCGGCTTCACCGTGAGCAAAGCCCTCCGAATCTTGATTATCGATGACGAACCGCAGATCCGCCGGTTCCTCGATATTGGTTTACGCGCGGAAGGCTATGAGGTCGTGCTGGCGGCCACCGCTGCGGAGGGTCTGATGCTCACCGCTACTGTTGCACCGGATGTGGTGATCCTCGACCTGGGATTGCCCGACCAGGATGGTCAGCAGGTGTTGGTCCAACTGCGCACCTGGAGCGAGATCCCGGTATTGGTGCTCAGCGTTCGTGACGGGGAGCGAGACAAGGTCCGCGCGCTCGATGCGGGCGCCAACGACTATGTCACCAAGCCTTTCAGCATTCAGGAACTCATGGCCCGGCTACGTGCGTTGCTACGGCATCGTGGTCAGGACGAGCAACCGCCCATCTACGATGATGGTCGGCTTCGGGTGGATATGGCCCTGCGCGAAGTGACGGTGGACCGTCAAGCCATTTCACTTTCCCGGAAGGAGTTTGCGGTATTGGGCATGCTGGTCCGCCACCGCGGGCGGGTGGTTACCCAGCAGCAACTGTTGCGCGACATATGGGGCCCTTCGCATGTGGAAGATACGCATTACCTGCGTATTTTATTAGCCCGCTTACGCCAAAAGCTGGGCGACGACGCGACGACCCCGCGCTGGCTCAAGACCGAGCCAGGTGTGGGTTACCGGCTTGTCGATGGCGAGCGGACGCTGGGTTGAGCGTGGCGGCCACGACCTCACTGGCATGACAGCAACGGGGCACCGAAACGTCTCTCCACCGAGCCCGATCCCGTCAAGAAGGAGGACCTGCAGAGGCGGATTGCCGAACTGGAGTGAAGCGGCTAGCGAAACCGGCTGAATCCAATCAGCGGGGTTGCTGCATCTAAGGGATCAATACCGCCATGTCGGCCGGTGAGACCCAGAGAGCATCCCCCATGATCGACCGCACCTTCCTCGCCAGGGCCGTGATCCGTACGCTCAGGCTTATACCCTTGTGTGCCTGCGCTGGGCTGTTCTGCGTGGCAGCTCCATCCATGGCGGCGACATCCCTGAACCCGCAGCTGCCCGATACGCTCGAGGGCCGGCTTGCTGGCGAGCTGGTCCGGCATATCGATACCGACAACCCTACGCAGATCCGGCAGTGGGCTCCCAGCATCCTGGCCGGGTCCGTCGCAGCCGACGACAAGGCGGACTTCATCACCGGCCTGGTGTCGGCCGTACGCGATGAAGGCGGGGTGGACGTGTTCGACGTGCGTACGGACCCGCGCCAGCCGGGGCTGCTGGAAGTGGCGGTCAAGGGACGGCGCCGTGGGCAAACCGGCCTGTTCTGGCTGGTCGCCGACCCGGCGCATCCAGACCAGTTCATGCAGGTGCACCTGGTAGGAATGGACGATCCACTGTATGCCGACTGGCCCAAGGGGCCGGTGTCGCATGCGGAGCTGGGAAAACAGATACACGCCGTATTGGACCGTCTGGTGCGCGAATCCGATTTCTCTGGCTGCGTGACCGTATCCGATAGTGGCGGGACCGTGTTCGACGAATGCCGGGGCCTTGCCGATCGCACTTTCAACGTGCCGATCAACCGCCAAACCAGGTTCCACATCGGCTCTGTCGGCAAGATGTTCACCGCGGTCGCCATCGGGCAGCTGGTCGAAGCCGGCAAGCTGTCGTGGAACGACACGCTGGCGAAGCTGGTGCCGGAATATCCCGACCATGCGATGGCGCAGAAGATCACCGTGTGGGAACTGCTGCACCATACCGCGGGCCTGGGCGATTTCATGGTGCCGGAGTATTTCGAGCAATCCCAGCGCTACATCAACCCGGCGGACTACCTGGGGCTGATCGCCCGCCAGCCCAAAGTGGGTGAGCCCGGCAAGAGGCCGAGCTACAGCAACGCCGGCTACATCCTGCTCGGCCGCATCATTGAGAACGTTTCCGGCGAAAGCTACTTCGACTATATCCAGCAACACATCTTCGATCCCGCGCAAATGACATCCAGCGGCTTCGACAGCGAGGACGAGATCGTGCCCGGGCTTGCGGTCGGCTATTACCACGACGATGGGGTGTTCTCCCGAACCTGGAAGGCAAACTGGGTGCAGAGCGTCCACAAGGGCAGCCCCGCAGGTGGCGGTTACTCCACGAATGCCGACCTGCTGCGGTTCGCCGCGGCCTTGCACGGGGCCAAGCTGGTCAAGCCCGTGACACTGGCGAAGATGTTCGATGACGAAGTGCCGTTAGGCCCCCACACGGCCATTGGAGCCGGCATCGACGATCGGCTCTCGCACGGCCACCACGTCCGCGGCCACCAGGGCGGCATCGAGGGCACCACGGCCGACCTGGAAATGATCTGGGAAACCGGCGCAGCCGTAGCCCTGACCAGCAACGAGGGGCCATCGCAACACTGGTTGCTGGCCGAGCAGATTGCCGACCTGCTTGCCGCTGAAGGCGCCAAACCCTGAGCTCTGGCAGGCGCGTTGCACCCTTTTCTGTTACCAAAGCCTTCCGGCTTCATACACCCTCTGGAGCAAGACCATGGAATACCTTTTCATCCCATTTGTAGTGATGTCGGCCCCCGTACTGATCGTGCTGATCGTGCTGCGCTACCGGTATCTGCAATCCAAGGCGCGTTACCACGCCCTGATGCAGCTGGCCGACAAGGGTGTGGATCTGCCGCCACAGCTGCTGCTGGAACCGCAGGTGGCCTATTGCGAGCGGCGACGGGCGCTGGTGCTGATCGGTGGCGGCCTGGGGATCGTGGCGATGTTCCTGGCCCTGCCGGGCCAGCTCGACAACGGCCTGGGCATCAACCGCCTATGGGGCATCGGCCTGCTGCCGCTGATAACCGGCCTGGGTTACCTCGCCAGCTGGTGGTTGAACCGGCGAGGCGATGTGCGTGGCTGACAGCGCCGCCGAGGCGCACATCGATCAGGCCCTGGTAGCACGCATACGGCTGAACGGTGATCGTCGGGCATTCGAGCAACTGGTGCGCCGGAACCAGGGCATGGTGCGTGCGCAACTGCGCCGGCTGCTGCACGGCGACGATGCCGCGGCCGACGACCTGGCGCAGGAGACCTTCATCCTGGCCTGGCGGAGGCTGGACCAGTTCCGCGGTGAGGCAAGGTTTTCCAGCTGGGTGTACCGCATTGCCTACACCTGTTTCTTGCAGGCACGCCGTAGTCCCTCGCGGCTCGAGGGTGTCAGCGACGAGGCGATGGAGCAATGGCAGGCGCCGGCGCGTGCGATCGACCTGCAGCTCGACCTGGAACGCGCCATGCAACGCCTGTCCCCAGCCGAGCAGGTGGTGCTGCTGCATTGCGCGCAGATGGGCCTGAGCCACGAGGAGGCCGCCTATGTGCTGGGAATGCCGCTCGGCACGGTGAAGACCCATGCCGCGCGGGGCAAGGCAAAACTGAAAACGTGGCTGGTGGACTGGCGCGATGACAAGACGGAGGAAGCATCATGAATGCACCGCACGAAGACGCGATCGACGCGCTGCTGCGCCGGCAGTTCGAGGGGCCCGTCGCCGACGATGGTTTCAGCGATCGGGTAATGCAGCAATTGCCGCTGCGTCGCCGCCGTGTCGTGTGGCCGCTTTGGTTGGGCGTGCTGATGGGCGCAGTTGCCTGCTGGATCTGCCTGGCCAGTGTGCCGCTGTTGCATATCGGCTGGCGGGATTGGTTGGCCGGGGAGCTATCGACATCTGCCATCGGCATGTGGCTGGCGATGGCCGTTGTGTCGTTGCTGGCTATGGGGTGGGGCCTGATGGAGAGCAGGAGTCGCTAAAGAGCGCTGGGTCTGGCGATTCCGAAGGAGTACGGCGATTGACCGATAACGAATCGGGAGCGTGAACTATTCCAAAAAAAGAGGGGATGATGGATGCGACGCACGTACACGATTATCGCTTTAATGTGGCTGGCGGCTTCCGGCAGCGGACCCACTTGGGGAAAGGACGCGTGCGCGGTGGCTCGCGCGCCCATGGACGCGGTTATCCGGCTGCCTTTTTCTGTGGTCGACGGGCGGGTCTATGTTGAGGCCCGCGTCAACGGTCGCGGGCCTTACCGTTTCGCTGTCGACACGGGTGCCAGCGGCATGGGCCGTCTCGACGCAAGCATGCTTGCCACGCTCGGTCTTCATCCATCCGACCGCGCGGCAACGTCCGACGCAGTGAAGACCGTCGAGGTCGAGACGACCCATCTGGACTCATTGTCGTTGGGCTCCCTCGAGCGCAAGGACCTCGATGTCATCACTCGCGATTACAAGAAGCAGGCGACGGGGGATGCTGCTTTCGACGGGATCCTCGGTCGAGCGTTCTTTTCTGACGGCCTGCTAGTCATCGACTATGGCAGACGGCAGATTACGTTCAGCACAGCCTCCCGGCTATCGCGCGACGACAGCGACGCTCTTTCCTATGAGCGCGCGTTCCGCGTCCCCGTTCGAATAAACGGAAAGCTGTTTGAAGCCAATATCGACACTGGCGCAAACGTGAGCATGGTAGTTCCGAGCCATATGTGGTCCGGTATCTCGTCGGCACCCCTGGAGAGGTCTGGTACTGGTCAGCTGTCAAACACCAAGATTGAGACATCGCAAGGCGTTGTCGCCGGGTCCGTGGAACTGAGCGCGGTCGTTCTAAAAGACGTTGACGCCAAGGTTTCTGACCGCTTCCCCGAGATCCTCATCGGAGCACACCTGATGGCTTCATCTATCCTGGCAATCGATCAGCGCTCGAACACTATCGCCGTTTGTCCGATTTAGGGTTGATCGTGAGTCACCTTAGGTTGGCTTGCCTGCCCGGTTGCAATCGCCAGGGCCAGGTTGATCGCATCGATCACGATCTCAGGCCGGTCGTAGTTGATGGTGTGGCCGCTGCGCGGAACGATCCAGTTGACGCCATGCGTGGACATGGCGGCGACCTCGTTGTGGAGTTGTTCCCACACCATGGTGCGCCGGTCCTGCATCGCCTGCGGTATGCCTTTGGGAGCGGGGCGGGGCGCATGCGTGAGCATGATGATGGGCATGTCCCCGAAATCGCGGCGTGTGGCGCGGGTTTCGTCCGCGCTTACCGTCGCGAAGTTCGCGTCCTCAGAAGCGTGAGCTTTCTGGGATTTGAGCGCCGCCATGACCGCAAAGGTTTTATCGGTAATCGCCTGATCCACCCCGGGATACATCTCGCCGACGCAAGGCGTGTAGGCGGGCGAGTCCTTTGGGATCGCGCCGCTTTTCGCGGCATCCACGCAGTGCGGATCAGGCGGGACATCGCGATGTGCCAGCGCAGGCATCTCCGCGGCCTCGAGCGCCTCGCGTGCCTTCGCGCGGCTCACCTGGTCCTCATGCGAGCCATCGACGATGACCATGCCCACCACTTCATCGCGATAGCGATCGGCGAAGACACGAACCGCCATGCCGCCCGCCGAATGCCCCACGAGGAGATAGGGCGGTTTGATATGCGCCACCTGCAGTGCCTTGTGGATATCGTCGACATCATTCGCCGAGGTGCCCGGACGGTTGGACGCGTCGCTGAAGCCGAGCCCGGCGCGGTCGTATGAGCAGGTCATGTGGGTCTTGCTGATCGCCGGCTGCACCAGCGCCCATGCGATCGTCGTATCGTTCGCTCCGGCATCGAAGATGACGGCGGGCGAGCCCCTGCCACGGCAATACAGGTTGAGGCGCCTGCCTCCGATATCGACAAGCCGGGCGGGGCCGAGGTACACAGGGTCGGTGACGAGTGGCCTGGCGGGCGCTTCGTCCGCCCATGCCGTCGCTGCCATCATCAGGCAGCCGATCGCCGCCAGCGCGGCGACTTTTCGCTTGGTCATCCGTCGTTCCCCTGTGTTCCCGCTGTCTACTCGCGGCGGTCTTGACCGCGCTGGATCGTGGCCGAGCATGACAGTAACTGGGGATCGCTTCCAGTCCAGTGCAGCCGGGACGAATGACCGGGCACCTTTCAGGGCATGCCCTTGCGCGCGGCGATGATTTCCACCTCGACCAGAAGGTTTGGCCAGACCAGTTGTGGGACAACGAGCAACATCGAGGCGGGTTGAACCTCGCCCAGGTAGCGTTTGCGTACGTCAGCGTACGCCTTGATGTCGTCTGCGCGCGTCAGGTACTGGGTCACCTTGACGATGTCATTGATCCCCATGCCCGCATCACCAAGCAAGCGAATCACGTTTTGCCAGGCAAGCTCCGACTGCGCCTGGATGCCATCGGGTAAACCGCCGTCGGCGGCAAGCCCAGGCGTGCCCGACGTCAGGAACCAGGACAGCTCGCCCGTTGCAAGGACCGCGTCACTGTACGAACCAATCTGGCTCGCAACGCCGATGTTGTAGGCCTTCAGGGTCATGGTGTTCCTCCGCAGGTGAATGGTCTTGCAGTTGATTGTCGCGCTCTTGCGCACCGCCCAACCATCCTCGATAGGGTGAACCGGCTAACGCGCGGAGGCCTTTACGAGAAATTCCGCAAAAATTTCAATTCGCATGACTTTGACAAGTACGGTCCGCCTGTCGCCCAAGATATCCATGTTCACTCCAACGGCACCGAACTACGGGGACGTGACGCGTTCGTTGCCCGCATCAAGCGCTACCAGGTGCCGTTTCCGGACCTCAAAATCAACGACCTCATGACGATTGTCGGCGGAAACTGCCCCGGCCCGATGGCCGCAGATGGCCAACGCTACCCTAGCCCGGAAGCGTCCATCTCCGAAGCCCGAGCCAAAGCTTGCGTGTCGATGTACTCCCGGATTTTCGTTACCTTGCCGTTTCGAACGGTGACGGCGAAGACCCAATGATCCTCGAACGTCTTATTCGTGGCTTTGATTTTTCCCGTAGCGAAGCCGACAACCAAAATCCGGTCTCCCTGCGCCACAAATTCAGGGGGTTCTGGGAA
Source organism: Pinirhizobacter sp. (assembly GCF_036499745.1). Lineage (NCBI taxonomy): Bacteria > Pseudomonadati > Pseudomonadota > Gammaproteobacteria > Lysobacterales > Rhodanobacteraceae > Pinirhizobacter > Pinirhizobacter sp. The sequence continues at coordinate 21,470 of NZ_DASYDG010000059.1, read as the reverse complement.
TGAAGTTTCCACCTTCTCGGAAGCCTTCTGAAGCACATCCGACAATCCCGCGTGTCCGCGGTGCGTGCCGGCCAGCGGCCAGTCCTCGCCTGGAATGATCCACTCAATATCTTCGGCGACCAACGAAAGCAGACGCTGCTCATCGCCGCTTCCCATGGCTGCAAAGAAATCTTTCACAAGTTGGACATTCTCTTGTGTGCTCATCGAGTTTCTCCGACCTTGTGTTCAAACTAAAGTTTGAGAGAAAGCGTGGTCCCACGATTGGCGGGGCTTGTAAGCCAGCCACGGGCCCGCGCCGGGGTCAGACCTGCGCCATGCCTCCGTCGACGGCGAGATCTATACCGGTGATGTAAGAACTTTCATCGGAGGCGAGGAACGTGACGGCAGCCGCAATTTCCTCGGGGAGGCCTCGACGGCCCATGGGGATCTGCGTGGTGAACTGCGCGACCGCTTGCTCAGCCTGCTCAGCGGTAAGGCCCGTCGTCGTTGCCAAGGCCGGGGTATCGATGGCTCCAGGGCTCACACAATTCACGCGGATGTGGCGCTCGTTCAACTCTAAAGTCCAACCGCGCGCGAAGTTGCGAACAGCCGCCTTACTCGCCGCGTAGGCGGTGAATCCTGGGAGTCCGAGCTCGTTCGAGACCGAAGAGTTCAGAATGATCGAACCGCCGTTTTTGAAAAGGGGAAGCGCCTTCTGCACCGTGAAGAAAAGCCCTTTCACGTTCACGTCGAAGGTCTGGTCAAAATGGGCCTCTGTAGCTACGGCGAGCGGTGCGATTGTCCCGGCGCCAGCATTCGCGAAGAGAAGGTCGATGTGGCCATGTTTCTCTTTCACAACGGCATAGAGGCGGTCCAGGTCTTCCAAGCGCGACACGTCGCCCACAACCGTCGTAACGTTTCCCTTGATGGCGGCGGCGGCCTCCTTCAGCTCTTTTTCTCGTCGCCCAGTGATCACGACGTGTGCGCCTTCTTCCACGAAGCGCTTGGCTGTGGCCAAGCCAATCCCGCTGCTTCCGCCCGTGATAACAGCAACCTTACCTTCTAGTTTTTTCATAATCTTTCACCTTTCGTTTGTGGTGTAAGGCAGCGCCACTGTTCTCATTGGTACGCAGGCGCTGTATGATTTGGATCACCGATCCAGATTCAACCCGTTGTATCTGAACCACTGATCCAAATATACGGATCAGTGATCCGTTTGTCAAGGAACCCCGTGCGAGCCGACGCCAAAAAAAACTACAGCCACCTGCTTGAAGTCGCGCACGACGTCGTCGCCAAGCACGGTGTCGACGTGTCCATGCGAGATATCGCCCGTCGGGCAGGCGTTGGGTTGGCTACGTTGCTGCGTCATTTCCCGACGCGAGAAGCCTTGTTTGAGGCTTTGTTGTGCACGAACCTGGACGAATTAACGCAGAAGGCAGACGAACTCGAATTGTCGAATTCACCTGACGAAGCGCTCGTCTCCTGGTTTCGCGAATGGATGGCATTCGCCCAAAGCTACAGGGGCGTCGTCGCCCTGATGGCGGCCGCTCACACGAACCCAGACTCCGCTCTTTATGCTTCATGCGCAGCGGTGCACTCAGCAAGCGCGCGAATACTGCTCCGCGCTCAGGCCGCAGGTAAAGCGCGCACCGATATGAATGGGGACGACCTGTTCGGCCTGATGGCGGCGCTCGGCTGGCTCGTCGACCTGCCGTCATTCGCGCCACGGGCCGATCATCTCTTTCACATCATCGCGAGCGCCATCCTGACGCAGAGCGAAAATTAGTCCGGTGTTACCCCCACGAATGATGGACCTGACGGTAGGGTTCCTCACCCATAGCTTGGGATACTACTTCGTCCTGAGAATAGTGGCTTTTGGATTTTATGCCTCGACACTAACTACCTGCGTGAGTCAGCACCAGTTTCTCAGACAGGGCCCATAGACGCTCCCCCATTGCATCGTCTCGCGCGGCGCGGCGTTGCTACCGCCCAGTGACGGTACGTGTCAGCCCCTCACCCGCAAGGCATCGATAACCAGTGCAAACGCCGGCGACTGCTGTTTCCTGCTGGGGTAGTACAGGTGGTAGCCCGCGAACGGCGGGCACCAGTCCTGCAGCACACGCACAAGACGACCATCTTCGATGTGCGGTGCAAACTCTTCTTCCGGCAGGAACGCAATGCCCAGGCCCTCAAGTGCAGCCAGCACGATGTGGGGTGAGGTGTTGAAGGTCGCCTGGCCTTCCACCCGCACGTTCACCTGCCGCCCGCGCCGCTCGAACTCCCAGACGTACAGGCCGCCTCCGGTGGGAAAGCGGATGTTGATGCAATTGTGTCGCGTCAGCTCTTCGGGGATCTTCGGCGCAGGGTGCATGCTTAAGTAAGCGGGTGAAGCGACGGCCGCCATGCGCAGCTTCGGCCCGATCGGCAGCGCGATCATGTCCTTGTCGATGCTCTCGCCGAGCCGCACCCCAGCATCGAAGCGGTCGGCGACGATATCGCGCAGCCCATAGCTGACGTCGAACTCTATGTTGACGTCCGGATAGGCATGCATCAGCGGCAGCAGCCGGGGCAACAGCACCGCGCTCAGGACATAGTCGCCGCAGGTGATCCGCACCGAGCCGGCAGGCTTGTCGCGCAGCTCGGTCAGCGCATCCAGCTCCGCCTCGATCTCGTCGAAACGGTTGCCGATGGCCAGCAGTAGCCGCTCACCGGCCGGGGTGGGGGAGACACTGCGCGTCGTGCGCGTCAGCAGCCGGATCCGCAGCCGTTCTTCCAGGGCCTTGATCGCCTGGCTGAGGGCAGATTGTGACACCCCCAACACCGCACCTGCACGGGTGAAGCTCCCTTCCCGGGCTACCGTGACGAATGCCAGTAGGTCATTGAGATTGCGTCGGGCCATGGGGCTAGTCTGTCAGTTTCTTTTGATTAGCGAAACTAATAGGCCCTAAAAGCATTCATCATCTAATCATTGGAATGGTGTCGAGGCAGAATAGCGTTCGACTCGTCCCTGATTCAAAAGATCCCACGGGGACTTCCTCCTCGAGCCTCAAGCGGCTCAGCGAAGGGTTCGTCGCCAGCGCCGCCCGCATCGAAGTCGATCCGAAAGAATGACATTCCGCCGGCCATTCACCCTCACCACTTCAAGGCACCCCAATGGAACTAAAACGCGCTGGATCCCAAGCCTCGATGAAAGGCCCCGCCGAGTATTTCACCGGCACGGTTCGCATCGACCCGTTGAACACGGCTCACGAACCCGCACGCGTCTCCTGTGCGGCGGTTACATTCGAACCTGGCGCCCGCTCGGCCTGGCATACCCATCCGCTGGGCCAGACGCTGATCGTCACTGCCGGTTGCGGGTGGACACAATGCGAAGGCGAGCCCATCGTCGAAATCCGTCCCGGCGACGTGATCTGGTGCCCACCGGGACACAAACACTGGCACGGCGCATCGCCGACCACCGCCATGACGCATATCGCCGTCCAGGAAGCACTGGACGGCACGAACGTCCAATGGAAGGAGCATGTCACCGATGAGCAATATCTGGCTGGCCCGCCGCAGGCCTGACAAGACTCCACCGGCCCAAAGGACGAGTACATGACGACGCGATATCACGCCACCGGCGCCACCGGCGCCATCCAGACATTTGACGCTCCGCAACGGGCCATCGTGCCCATTGCAGCCTTCGCTGCCACAGGCGAATTGGGAAAGCTGGGCATCGCGCTGGAGCATGGCCTGGATGCAGGTCTGACCGTGAGCGATGCACGGGAAATCCTCGTGCAGGTCTACGCCTATGCCGGTTTCCCACGCAGCCTCAATGCGCTGGGTGAGCTCATGAAAGTGCTCGAAGCACGCAGGCAGCGCGGCACCACAGACGCACCGGGTCGCGAGCCAAGCAAACCGATTCCAAAGGGAGAGGCATTGCTTGCCGTCGGAACGGCCAACCAGACCGCGTTGTCAGGTGGAGCCGTTTCAGGCCCCTTGTTCGATTTTGCACCGCAAGCAAACGAGTATCTGCGCACTCATCTGTTCGGTGACATCTTTGAGCGCGACAACCTGAGCTGGCAGGCTCGTGAGCTTGCGACCGTCAGCATGCTTGCCGCGCTGCCCGGCGTAGAGTCGCAGTTGCAGGCGCACATGCGCATCAGCTTGAACATCGGCCTCACCGCTGAACAGTTGCGTGAGGTATGCCAGGTGCTGGCCGAACGTGTGGATGCAGGCGCAGCGGAGCGGGCGAGGGGAGCACTTGCACGACAGCTGGAAGCTGTGGATGGCCTGAAGAAGTAGACGTGGCATTGGTTGCATTGTCAGATTTGCCCACGCGCAGACTAAGGGTGACGAGGTCTCTCGACTTAACCCTGTTGCTGGAATAGGCTGCGAGCCGCAGAAGGGGCGCGACAGGGGAATTTGAGATGGACTCACATTTGCTTGGCAGTGTGGGGGGCTATGCGGGAAGCGTATCGGCGCTCGCGATCATGCTCACCTTCGTCTGGATCGTCGTCAGGTCAAGAACGACGTTCCGCTCAATACTCTCCAACATGCTGCTCGCTCTGGCCTTGGCTGGTTGGGTACAGTCCGCCGCCTCTATGTCGTCGTACTGTGCAACGGGTCAGATAAGCCCAATCAAGTTGCGGGTGACAGTTCAGCCTGAGAGACGTCGGAGTTTCATCAAGTTCTTGCAATCTGACAAGGAGCCCATCGCCCTCGGTGCTAGCTACGTTGGTAGGGCAGAGACGTCAGACTCTCTGAGCATAGACTTTTTGGAGATATTTGATGCGAAAAGGGCATCAAAAATTTCTATTCAGGCAGACAACAAGAAACCATCGTCAGTATTCGATTTTTCATTTTGGAGTTGCAATACGACTCGTAGCCTGGAACCGTACCGGGATGCCATTCGTAACTGGGTCACTCAGTTTAGACCGGGTGCGGTATCCGTAGTAGAGGTAGTTCCTAAGTGAGCTGCGGAGGTTTTCTTTAGAGGCACAATTTCGGCACGACGAAGCCACTTGCTGGCGATGACGCCTTCGCTGGCCTTGCCGCCAAAGTCGTCCTGGTAATGCCGCATCAGCGAAGCCGCCTCGAGCACCGGCGGTACGCCCCCGCGGCGCAAAGCCTCGATTGTCTCGCGGGCCACGATGGCCAGCACGTTCCTGGGTTTGACGTTGGTCTGCTCTTCCTGCAGCCAGCGCGTGAACGCGTCCACCGCCAAAAGGGGCGGGTCAAAGTAATTCCGGATTCGAGATCTAAACACTACTGAAAGCGGGGGGACGTCGGCGGATAAGCTGCAACGAAGACGGCCTGTATCAGCCAGGCAAGGATGGGGTTGTGGGCACTCCGACAATCCAGCAAAAGGTCCATGCCACACAAAGCGCTAGCCCTGCACTGAGAAGAGCTCCAAAAGCCATTTGCTCTACAAGTAGTGCGCCAACCTTGAAGAAAAATTGCCATATGAAAGCGCTGACCACACCAATACCCACTGCTCCTAGGCATACGTTCCATTTTGAAAGGCGCACTGAGGAACGTAACCAGAGGATATAAGGCAATCCCAAAACCCAAGTAGCTAGATAGCTCACGGGAAGGGTAAACAGCGTGACTAAACTCAACCCTTGCGCCCAGTCGTGCATACCAGCAGCCGGCCCTTCTTTAACCAAGCTAACGATCAAAACGACGCAAAAGAGAGCCAGTGGCGCGGCCAATGGGGCGATAAGTCCACCTAGCCACATGGAGTGGAGCGACGCAGGCATAGCGATCGAATATATTTCGGACCTCAGTCCTGCACGCCACATCACATGGCGCGGAAACGATGACGGAACGCGTCGCTCACGCGGAGCGGCTCGGCCACGCCATGGAGCCAGACCAGCAAGCGACCATCCCCGTCCGGCTTGACTTGCCGGATCGCCGAGACGCGAACGATGGCGTTGCGGTGAACCCTCCAGAAGACTTCCGGATCGAGCTTGAGCATCAGATCCTTCAGCGGCGTCCGGATGAATGAGGCATCGGTGGCGGTGGCAACGCGGGTGTACTTTTCCTCGGACTGGAAAAGAACGACGTCTTCGATGGGGATCATCCGGACGGTATCGCCGATGCTGGCGGTAATCCAGGTGATCGTCTCTGCTCGCGTCAACCGGCCGGCGAGGCTGTCGATCAATGCCGTCAGGTCGATCTGCGTTGCAGGCTGGCGACTGCGCAGACGTGCCACCGTCTCGGTAAGGCGATCGGTGCGGATCGGTTTCAGCAGGTAGTCGATGGCGCCGGCGTCGAAAGCCTTCACCGCGAATTCGTCATGAGCGGTGATGAAGACGACCTGGGCTGGACTTTCGGCCCGCTGCGCCACCTCGAGACCACCAAGTCCCGGCATGCGGATGTCGAGGAAGGCTACGTCCGGTTTCTTCGATGTCCACGCATCGAGCGCGCTGATGCCATCCTCGCATTCCGCAACGACGATTAGTTCCGGCCACAGGGTTGCCAGCATGCCGCGCAGCTCCGTTCGCTGCGGTTCCTCGTCTTCGGCGATGAGGGCCGTGATGGGTGCGGTCATGGGAAGGTGAGTGGAATGTGGATGCGTGCACTCACTCCGCCTCCGGCACGTGATGCGATGTCGAAGCTAGCGCAAGTTCCAAAACGATCGCGGAGCTGGGCGCGAACATTTGCCAGACCCAGGCCGGGCGTGGTGCCGGGCTGCAATCCCTGGCCATCGTCCTCGACGGTCACGCTCAGCAATCCATCCGCGGTGTCGGCGATGATCGCGATCATGCCAGGACCAGGTTTCGGTTCGATGCCATGGGTCATCGCGTTCTCCACCAGCGTCAGCAGGATCAATGGGGGGAATGGCAGAGCCCGGACCTCGTCGCTTGCATCGACGTGAACATCGATGCGGTCGGCTGTACGGACATTCATGATCTCAAGATAGCCCAGGCAGAGATCGATCTGGCGACCGAGCGTGGCTTCCTCGATGCCTGTTGTGCGGATACGCGGCAATGCGACGCGAAGATACGCCGCGAGCGTGTCGATGGTTCTCGCCGCGCGTTCGGGTTCGCTGGCGATCAGCGACCGCACCGACGCAAGCGTATTGAAGAGGAAATGCGGTTCGACCTGCGCCTGTAGGATGGCCAGTCGCATGTCGGCCGCGTTCCGTTCCGCGCGCAGGTCTTCAATCTGGCGGCCGGCTGCGTACTGGGCAATGCGCCGCTGTTCGCCGAGATAGTAGATTGCTGCGAAGCCTCCACCCGCGATGATCAGTACAAAGACGGATGCGTTGATGGTGGCGGCGAGAAAGTTGGAAAGGGCTTGGCCGAGCAGGTTGGGTCCCATGGGGCGCCCGGAATAGGCCCGCATGAGATGGGCGTGATAGGCGCCCGCCCAATCCAGGGCGATGACCCCGATCCAGAGCCCGAACAGGATCGTCAGCAGCACCAGCGCGCGCTCCACGACGAGCGGCAGACGCCAATGCCGAATCAACGTGGCGAACAATGGGCCGGCCGAGACCGCGATCAGCGATGCGATGCAAGCCCGGAGCGCGAGCCCCGGCCAGTCGCCCCATGCACTCATGCCCGACGCATGCCAGGTGGCGTACGTGCAACCGGCGAGGACGGCCAGCGGCCACAACACGATTCCCCGGCGCAGCAACCAGGGCCAGGTGAAGGTGCGGAAGTTCTGGTAGAGCGTCCAGCTTCCGAGATCCGACAGCACGCTTCGCGGCAGTCGGGCATGCAAGTCGTTGTCGGGCAGGTCCATGCGTGACACGTTAGCAAAGCGTGCGCGATCGCGCACACGAACCATCCGCGAATGGACCGTTTCATCGCATATCCGACCGGTTCCATCGCATGCCCATCCCGTCGCACTCCTGCGTGCCGTATATCTGTCGCACACACGACATCGGGAAAAACCATGCAGATCAAGATTCTGGCGAAGGCAGCCGTTGCGTTTGTGATCCTCGTCGGGTCCGCGACCCTGCCGTACCGTGCGTACGCGCAAACCCCTGCGCCGGCCACCGCGCAAACCGAGCCATGGGTATCCACAGCGTGGCTGGAAAGTCACCTGCACGACCCTAACCTCGTGCTGTTGCAGGTCGGCGAAGAGTCGCAGTACAAGTCCGCGCACATTCCCGGTGCGCGCTTCGTTCGGCTAGATGACTTCGCTGCCACGTCGGGCGAGCTTTCGCTGGAAATGCCGCCGGCGCCGGAATTGCGCCAGCGACTGCGGGGCCTGGGCATCTCCGACGGCTCCCACGTCGTGGTGTACTTCGAAAACAATCAGGTCTCCGCGTCGACGCGGATATTGTTCACGCTGCGATCGGCCGGACTGGGAGCGCATGCCGACCTGCTCGATGGCGGCATGCCGAAGTGGCGCAGCGAGGGCCGCACTCTGACCGACCAGTCTGCCGCGGCCGCACGACCCGGAACGCTGGCGCCCTTCAACCTTCAGCCAACCATCGTCGATGCTGCGTTCGTGCACGCGCACGCCCGGCAACCGGGCTACGTGCTCATCGACGCGCGTGCCGCGATGTATTACGACGGCCTCGAAGAGAGCGGCGCGGATGACCACCATAGGCGCGGCCACATTCCCGGTGCACACAACGTGCCTTTCACCAGCATCACCAATGACGATCTAACCCTCAAGACCCCCGCCGAGCTGCTGGCCTTGTTTCGCAAGGCTGGCGTCAAGCCGGGCGATCGGGTCATCGCCTATTGCCACATCGGCCAGCAGGCGACGGTGGTGGCGCTCGCGGCGCGCGCCATCGGGATTGATGCTGTCCTGTACGACGGCTCTTTCGAAGACTGGACGATGCGCGATCTGCCGGTTGAGCTGTGAGGATGCGCGCGCTCCGTGCTTATGCCGACCCCCATGCGACCGGCGTATGCCTGGGCCTGGTGCTGCTCGCCTGCTTCGCGCTGACCGGTCAGGGGCTGGGTGCGTCTGGCGCTTTCGCAAGCGTGGCGAGCGGTGTCGTCGTGGCAGTCTCGCCGGAAACTGCTGTACACAGCGATTACTTCCGGAGTTATCTGCAGGACGGTTCGCCATGGACGGCGTGGCTTGTCGTGGAAATCATCGGCGTGATGGTCGGTGCCGCCACATCGGCTGCTCTGGCAGGACGAATCCGCATCACATTCGTCCGTGCCGTCCGTCCGTCCGGTGCCAGGCTGTCCGCTGGCGTCGGCGGCGGCGTGTTGATGGGTGTCGGTGCGGCGTTGGCGCGAGGCTGCACCAGTGGCCTCGCATTAAGTGGCGGCGCGATGCTCAGTGTCGGAGCCTGGATCTTCATGGTGGCGCTGTTCCTCGCCGGCTTCCTCACTGCGCCGCTGGTTCGCAGGCTCTGGCCATGAACGACCTTCTGATCGCAGCAGGCATCGGCGTAGCGTTCGGCTGGGCACTCGAGTGCGCTGGCCTGGGTGATCCACCGAAGCTCGCGGGGCAGTTCTACCTGCGGGATTTCACCGTCCTCAAGGTGATGCTGAGCGCCATGCTGACCGCGATGCTCGGGGTCTTCTGGGGCGGGCGACTGGGCCTGCTTGATCCCGGTGCGTTCTACGTGCCCGAAACGTATCTGCTTCCGCAGCTCGTCGGCGGCCTGGTCTTCGGACTCGGCTTCGTGCTCAGTGGCTTGTGCCCCGGCACGTCCTGCGTGGCGCTGGCCAGCGGCCGCATCGAAGGCGCCGCGACGATGTCCGGGCTGTTTGTCGGCGTGCTGCTTGTCGGCTTGGCCTTCCCCGTGATCGAACCTTTCTACCGCTCGACGCCACACGGCCCGCTGACACTCCAACGCTTCACGGGCCTGCCCTACGGGGTCGTGGTCGCGCTGGTCACGGTAGTCGCCGTTTCGATGTTGACGTGGATCGCGAAGCGGGAGGCAGCACGATGAGACTTGTGCGAGGATTGGGCATCGGTGCGCTCACATTGGGCCTGGTGGCGCCTTTCGCAGGTAGCCCCTCTCGCACGCAGCAGCGAGGGCTTGATCTGGATTCGATCGCTCGTGCGATCGACGAGGGCTCCGACCATGTCAGCGCACGCCAGCTTGCAGAGTGGATACGCGATCGCCGACCGGGACTTCGCGTCATCGACGTGCGATCGGCCGCCGAGTTTCACGATGACGCCATCCCGACAGCGGAGAACGTGCCGGTCGACCAGTTGGCGAGGTCACGCTTTGCCCCTGACCAGACTATCGTCCTTTATTCGCAGGAAGGAGCACATGCCGGGCAGGCCTGGGTCATGCTGCGCTCGCTCGGCGTGACCCAGGCATTGTTCGTACCGGGCGGCCTTGCCGACTGGCACGAGGAGGTCCTGAGTCCGCTGCTACCGGTGAACGGTTCTCCCGCGGAACGAACACGGATCGCGGAATTGAGCCACTACTTCGGCGGCTCCCCCCGGATCGGGGGAGAGCCGGAAGGGGAGGTTGCGGGTGTGGTGCAGACCGGGCGCAGTTTGCGGAGGCGCGGATGCTAGCGCGTATAATGGAGTCCACCGATGCGACCGATGCATTCGACTTCGCTGCCCTTCGCGCCAGCGAATTCGCACGTCTGGATACCGCCGGCATCGCTTATCTCGATTACGCGGCGGCGGCGCTGTACGGCGCCTCGCAGGCACGAGCGCATGGTGACCGGCTGGCGCAAGGGATTTTCGGCAATCCCCATTCGGAGCATCTGGGGGCGCGTCATAGCGCTGCCGCGCAGGCGGCCGCCCGTGCCGCGACACTCGCCTTCTTCGATGCCGATCCAGACATCCACGATGTCTGCTTCACCGCCAACGCGACGGCAGCCATCAAGCTCGTCGCCGAGAGCTACCCGTTTTCGTTGCGCCGCGGACTCATTCTCTCGGCCGACAACCACAATTCCGTCAACGGCATTCGGGAGTTTGCCCGGCGCGTGCAGGCGCCCGTCAGCGTGCTGCCGCTGGATACGGAACTCCGGCTCGATCGCGGACCTGCGAACCTGCGAGCGAGCGTCGAGCGACAGGGCGGGAGCTTGTTCGCATTCCCAGAGCAGTCCAACTTTTCCGGAGTGCGTCACGACCTGTCACTCATCGAAGAGGCCCGGGCGCTCGGATGCGATGTCCTGGTCGATGCGGCAGCCGCCGGCCCATGCGGCGCGCTCAGCCTGAGGGAGCATTCCGCAGACTTTGTCGTGTGTTCGTTCTACAAGCTATTCGGCTTGCCGACCGGGGTCGGAGCATTGATAGCGAAAAAGTCGGCCTTGGCCCGCCTTCGGAGGCCGTGGTTTTCGGGCGGAACCGTGGAGTTCGTGTCCGTCGCGCATGGGCGGCACGCCCTCAGGACAGGCCACGAGGGATTCGAGGACGGGACTCCCAACTTTCTCGACCTCGCCGCCATCGAATCCGGATTCGACTTTCTCGCGCGCATGCCGCGCCCAAGCCTGCGTGTCCATATCCAGTCCCATATGCAGCATTTTCTGACACTGGCAGCGACGCTGCGACACCGTAGTGGAGCGCCACTGGTGCGTCTGTATGGCCCCCGGGATATGGAGCAGCGGGGCGGTGTCGTCACTTTCAACGTGCTGCAGAACGACGGTTGTGTCCTGCCCTACGAGCGGGTCGAGCGGCTGGCGCGCGAGCATGGCGTCGCCATTCGGGGTGGTTGCTTCTGCAATCCTGGGGCGGCCGAAAAGGCATTCGGATTCAACGCCATTGGAGTGGAGCGTTGCTTTGACAAACTCGAAGGCAGCTTCAGCATCGAGGCGTTTCGGAGTTGCGCGGGGCGTGCCGCCACCGTGGGTGCGCTGCGTTTGTCCGTTGGTGCCCCCACGACGCACACCGACATCGAGCGTGCCATGGCACTCATCGTTGCTTGCGGCGAATAGGTTCTACGGTGAGCCGCTGCCAGGGAAGTTTCCAGAGCGGCGCCAACGAGCGGAATCCGCCACGGCCTAATGGGTGGCCCACAGCCATGGTCATGACGAGGAGCCACATAGGTACAACGGTGCCAAGAACGGCCGTGCCGAGAAACGCTACCAGGAGCCTTCCTCGCCAGGACCGCCAGCACGTTCCTGGGTTTGACGTTGGTCTGCTCTTCCTGCAGCCAGCGCGCGAACGCCTCCACGGCCAAAAGGGGTGGATTACCCGTTTCGTCCCGTTTCTCCATTTTTCCCCTCCCCATGCCCATCCAGGCTCGCCGCACTTCTACCGTGCGGAGCGTTGCGATGACAAGAGAGAAGTTGCCACCGGTGCCGTGCGATCCGATCGAGGACTGGGAGTTCGTCGCGTAACGAATCGGGCGGATGAACGATGCGGGCACTTCAAGCCCGAGGACCCCGGTCGCACGTGGGGGAGGGGAGCGACCGGTAGCCAGCTGTGAACACTTCCACGCGTTCCATGCGTCCATCCGCCCGGCCTGGCCCGGGGGATAGTGCCTGCCATCCACCTTTTCGAGACGTGGGTGGCGGGCGAGCCAGGGTGACAATCCGTAGTGTTCACGGTCGGGCTTGCGCCCTCCTGGCTGCCCGCCATAAGGCGGGAACCCAGCTCCCGCAGGATTGCCCTGCGGGGGCCGAACACTACTGGGTTGTCACACCCGGTTGCCGGTGTTTCGCCGACAACGGAGAGATGATGGCTGACAGCGCGATTTGATTCCATAGTAACGGTCGTAAAAGTAGAGACGGATTTCTATGGAAGGAATCGGAGTATCAGATTTTCCGGCGCACAGGCTAAGGACGCTGAAGTCAGAGACCCGGCAAACAAGCGGCCCTTAGGGAACCAATTCCGACCCAAGGCGGACATGACGCAGATGACATCGGGACAGCCAATGATGAAAAAGTATGCAATCGTCCATTGACCCTACCAGGCGTGCAGTTCTTCGAGGCCTTCTTGGAGCTGCGCTACTACCTACTTCAAGTCTGATCTCAGCCTCCTCAGACGCTGAGTCGCTGCACAAGCTAGCGGCCGCCAAGGGAATTTCATTTGGCTCGGAAATAGGATTGGAGGCAATAAACGATCCGCGAAATACGCGCTTGATCGACCACGAGTGCGCCGTCCTCGTGGCCGGGAACGAGTTCAAACTTTATTCGATCTTGGGGGAAGGCGAGAAGCAGTTCAGTTTCACCGGGGGTGACCAGATCGCTCGGTTTGCCAGGGTGCACGGCAAACTTCTGCGCGGGCATAACTTGCTCTGGATGAACGACGAGGTCGCACCTCCGTGGCTATTGAACAAGGACTTCGGAGCTCATCCCCGTGTTACCGCCGAAGCGTTCATTCGCGATTATATTCATAAGGTTACCAGTCATTTCGGTCCTGCCGTAACGTCGTGGGATGTCGTCAACGAGGCCATCGACGTCGGAACGGGAGGGCTTCGAAGCTGCGTCTTTACTCGGATACTGGGGCGGGACGCGGTGCGCATAGCCTTCGAAGCTGCACGTGAGGGCGCTCCCCATGCACACCTGGTCTACAACGACTACATGGATTGGCGTTCTGATCGAGAGGCACACAGGCAGGGGGTCCTGGCGCTATTGAGGTGGCTGCTGGAGCAGCGGGTGCCCATCGATACGCTTGGCATCGAAAGTCATATCAAGACGCCACAGACACCTTTCGATCCAGATCGATGGCAGGTGTTCCTGGAAGGCGCGGCGGCTACGGGTTTGTCCATGGCTGTGACGGAGTTTGATTTAAACGACCAGCTAGCACCTGGTACGCTGGAGCAGCGAGACCGTCTGGCTGCGCAAACAGCCAAACGGTATCTTGACCAGGTTTTATCGTTTAAAGCGGTCAAAACGTTGATGCTTTGGGGGCTATGCGATAAATACAGCTACCTGCGCGATTCAAGAGCCCGCGCGGATGGAACGCTGGTTCGACCGAACCCATATGACGACACATACCGTCCGAAGCTTCTTCGCAAATCGATTGCTCAGGCGTTGAAAGAATCGCCGGTTCGCACATAGCGGTTCTCTTGAACCATGAGCTGGCCACCTGTAAGAACCCCCGGTCGCGTTGTCTCAATCCACGTTCAGAATCACGATCGACTTCGAGGGCAGCGTCGCCTTCAGCGAACTTCCGTCCACCTGGGCGCCACCGAACGCGGCGGGCTTGATCGCATCCGGGTTCGCGAAGGTGTTGCGGGCATTCATGTGCGGTGCGGTGAGGACCTCTCCGCTCACCTGATGGGCGGAGAGGCCTTCCACGTGCATCAAGACCTGAGCGGGGCGATTCGGGTCCAGGTTGACCAGCACCATGTGCACGTGGCCGTCCTTGCCGCGCACCGCGGAACCTTGCACTGACGGCACGTTGTACTTGCCCAGCGTGTACTGGGGCGTCTCCAGCTTGAGGGGCAGGGCCTTCGCACCCTGGTAGGGGATGAACATCTTGAACACGTAGTAGGTGGGCGTCAGCACCATCTTGTCGCCTTCGGTCAGGATCATCGCCTGCAGCACGTTGACCATCTGCGCGATGTTGGCCATGCGTACGCGGTCGGCGTGGTGGACGAAGATATTCAGCGTGAGCGCGGCCACCATGCCATCACGCAGTGTGTTCTGCTGGTACAGGAAGGACGGGTTGGAGCCCGGTTCGGGCTTGAACCAGGTGCCCCACTCATCCACCACCAGCGAGACGCGCTTGTCCGGGTCGTACTTGTCCATGATCGCGCTGTCCTTGCTGACCAGGGTGTCCATGAAGAGCGACTCGGACAGGGTCTGGATCCAGCCCGACTCGTCGAAGTCGGTGGCCGACTGCATGTCTTTCCAGCCACCGGGGATGGTGTAGTAGTGAAGACCGATGCCGTCCATGAAACGTCCGGCCTTCTTCATCAGGGTGTCGATCCACTCGGAATCGTCGCCGTTGGCACCCGGTCCGATGATGTCGGTGTGCTGGGGGCCGTCGACATGCACGAAGGTCACGTAGCGGCGCAGCAGGTCGGCCGCGTAGTCGGCCGTCATGTTGCCGCCGCAACCCCACAGCTCGTTGCCCACGCCGAGGTAGTTCAGGCGCCAGGGCTGTTCGCGTCCGTCGCGCCGGCGCATCTGCGCCCACTTCGAATGCGAGGTCGAGGTCATGTAGTCGACCCAGTGCGCCAGCTCGCTCGGCGGCTCGCTGCCGAGGTTGCCGGCGACGAACGTGCGGGCCCCGATCATGTCCATGAACTTCATGTATTCGGGGGTGCCGAAACTGTTGTCGTCATCCACGCCGCCCCAGGACACGTTCTCGGTGATCGGTCGTTGGCTGGCCGGGCCGACGCCGTCGCGCCAGTCGTAGCGGTCGGCAAAACAGCCACCGGGCCAGCGCACCACGGGCACCTTCAATGCACGCAGGGCATTGAGCACGTCGGTCCGGTAGCCATCGGTATTGGGGATGGGCGACGTCGGGCCAACCCAGACGCCCCCGTAGATGCTGTGACCGAGGTCTTCGGCGAACTGGCCGAAGACGTCCGCATTGACGGTCGGCCCGGGCGCGTTCGCCTGCAGGTTGCCCGAGACGTGTACCGGTGATTCGGCAGCAAGGGCGGTCGGCAGGCCGCCCGCAATGGTGAGGGCCAGGGTCATGCAGGCAACGAGATGCTGGAACCCTGGTTTTATGGTGTTTTTCCAAAAGGGCCCTGCATCGTGCTGTCGTCGGATCACGCGTTCCTCCCGGCTCCGCCCTAATGACGAGCGCGAACATCATGCCGCAATTCGGTTGCCAGGGGCAGGCCGTCGGGTTCGGCAATACTTTCTAGGAGCGGCCTAGACCCTTGTGCCTTCGGATAGCCGCGTTCGTTCATCGGGCGGCTGGCCGGCCTCACCGATATCAATCGTTTGCGAAGCCGGCGCTGCGAAGAAATCGCGATGGCTCACGGAAACAATGCCTGCATTTACCAGGTGCGTGCTAAGAAGCCGGTCGACTAGCGCCTCGCCGTTGCGATCAAGACTGGCCGTCGCTTCGTCAAGAAATAGCCAATCAGGCCGCGCCAGCAATACGCGTGCGATTGCAAGGCGTTGTTGCTCGCCTGGGGACAGGCGCTTGGACCAGTCCGAGGCATCGTCAAGCGCCCCGACCAGCGTGCTGAGATCGACATCGCGAAGTACGGCATCCAGTTGATCGCTACTGTAGGTATCTGCGTCGGCCGGATAAGCCAGCACCATGCGCAGCGAACCAAGCGGTAGATAGGGACGCTGCGGCAGGAAGGCGACGCGTTCGTTTGGAACGGTGAGCTCCCCTGATGCCTGGGGCCAGAGGCCGGCGAGGGCGCGGAGCATCGTCGATTTGCCTGCGCCCGAGCGTCCGACGATGTCGATCCGATCGCCGCGTGCAGCGCCGAAAGAGATGGGGCCGGCGAGAGATTGGCCGTCTGGACGGCGCAATCGAAGTGCGTCGACGATCAGTCGATCCTCGCCACCCGTGTGGAGAATGAGACTCGAATTTTGGGGAGGCGCGTTGAGGGTGTCGCGGAACAGGACCAGACGCTCGACCTCAGCATGCCACTGCGCAAGGTCGGCATAGTTGGTGACCAGCCACGAGAACGCGCTCTGCACTTCGCCAAAGGCGCCCCCGATTTGCTGGAATGCCCCGAGAGTGATGGAGCCAGCAAAGTAAGCGGGCGCCGCGATCAGCATGCCGAATACAACGGATATTTGAGAATAGCCGGCGGTGACGCCGGTCAGGATCTTCTTCCGGTTGACGATCCGCTCATAGTTGCGGAAGGCCAGGTGAAAGCGATCGTCGATGATGCGCGCCTCCTGCGACTCGCCCTGATGAAAGGCGATGCCCTCTGCATGTTCGCGAACCCGCACCAGTGAAAAGCGGAAATCGGCCTCGCGTCGCTGTTGCTCGAAGTTGAGCGGCGACAGAGGCCGTCCGACAAGATGGGTAACCCATGTGCCAGTGATGGCGTAAGCCAGCGCGATCCAGACCAGGGAGCCGGGTATCGCGATACCGAACAAGGCCATGGAGCCAGAAAGGCTCCACAACACCCCAACGAAGCTCACAAGGCTAAGCAGGTTGGAGAAGAAGCCTGCCGTCAGGATCACGGCATGGTGCGTGACGGCTGGGATGTCTTCCTGGATGCGCTGGTCCGGATTGTCGCTGGCGCTCCCGTCGGGTGATTGCACCAGGCGCAGATAATTGCGATGCGCCAACCAACGTGCCGTGGTGTCGCGCGTCAACCAGCGGCGCCACCGCAGCTCGAGCATCCCCTTGAGGTATATCCCATACATGGCCGCCGGCACGAACAGTCCCACAAGCTCGCAATAACCCGGCACCAGTCGACCCGACGCGGTCCGGCCATACAGGAATACCGCGCTAAAAAATGCAGGCCCGTTATGATTGCTAAGCGCGGTGAAAATCAGGTTGTAACTGTAGGAAACGAGAACCGCGATCCCGACGGTAAGCACGTTAATTCCCAGGATGGCCACGAGCATCGCCCACGCGACCGTCCGTTCGTCCTTGTCGGCGAAGAAGGGCTTTGCCAGCCGATAGACGTTCAGCAAAAAATTCTTGATGTTCGCGCCTTTCTTCGCGGCGAAACGGCTCATGGGCTGATCTTCAGTGGTTGAGTTGACTGGGGGTACTTTGGACCCAGTGGATGACTGCAACGAGCCTATAAAGTTGCATTAAACCGCTCAAAGGGATCACGAGGCGCCGTACACAACGCTGCTGGGTGACGCCCGGCTATTGCCATCAACTACGTGCGCTGAACGGGGTGACTAAAAAAGCGGGCTTCGGCAGGTAGTCGTCCGGCTTGAACTCCCTTCGCATTCGCTGGGTGGCGAAATCGACAAAGGCGCGAAGCTTCGGCAATGACTGACTTCGGCTTGGATAGTAAAGGGAAAGACCGGGAACCTCTTCACAATAAGGTTCGAGGACAGTTTGCAGATCTCCCCTTTCGAGATGCGACATCACGAGCGAATGCGGCAATTGGAAGAGCCCAACGCCTCTCAGTGCGGAGCGAATGCAAGCCTCGACGTCGTTGATCACAAGAGGCCCGGCGACCCCCACGGTGATGCGCTCCCCATCGACGACAAACTGCCAATGATCGATGGCTCGCACGGACTGACGGAGCAGGATGCAAGGGAAGTTCTGCAGATCATACGGAGACGACGGTCGGCCATGCTTCTGAAACAAGGCCGGGGCGCCAACGACAACGAAGCGCTCGGGGGGCGTCAGCCACACCGCCACCATGTCGATCTGCACGAAGTTTCCCAGACGTATCCCTGCATCGAACCCTTCTTCGACGATGTCGATCGGACGATTCTCGCCCACCAGTTCAAGTTCGACGTTTGGGTGAGCGTCCAGGAAGTCGGGCAGTAGGCGATTCACCAGCAGCGGCAAAGTTGGCCTGGGCACATTAATGCGCAGTCGACCCGTAATCTCGCCGCCCAAACCACTCGCCGCGTCCAACCCTGCCGTAAGCATGTCCACGGCCGGGCGTGCGTGGGCAAGCAGGCGTTCGCCCGCTTCAGTCAGCCTGACGCTTCGTGTTGTACGCGAAAAAAGGGGCGCGCCAACCCGTTCCTCCAGGTTGCGTATGGATTGGCTGACTGCAGATGGTGTGATTCCGAGGTGCCGCGCCGCAGCACGGAAACCCCGGTACTCCGCCACGGTCAAAAACATGACGAGTCCATCCAGATGGGTTCGATTTATTGTTAAGTTCATCTACACAGCCCGTTCCGAATGTGCCCCGTATTCGAATAATACCTCACGGAGTACTTTGGCGCCCTCGAACTAACGAAGGCGAATGCTCATGTTCTTGGTCATGGGAATAACGGGAAGAGTTGGCGGCGCGACGGCAACCCACTTGCTGGAGCAGGGCAAGAAGGTGCGCGCGCTGGTCCGCGACCTCGACAAGGCGGCAAGCTGGGTTGACCAGGGGGTTGAACTGATTGCGGGCGACTGGAACGATGCGGCTTCCATCGAGCGAGCGCTCGAGGACGTCGAGGGCGCGTTTGTCATGTTGCCTGCCATCTGGACCCCCTCGGCGGACTTCAAGGAAGCCAGGGGCGTCATCGCGAACTATGTCCAGGCGCTCACCAACGTGCCGGTGCCGCGAGTCGTTGCACTTTCGTCGATGGGCGCGAACAGAACCAGCGGGATGGGGCTGATCACGGCCCTGTCGCTTCTGGAGCAGGGTTTTCGCGACCTGACATTGCCCATTGCCTACGTGCGAGCGGGTGGATTCTTTGAGAATTTCCTTTACGGCTTGCATATCGCCGGGGGCGGTACGCTGCCCGTCTTCTACAACCCGACAAATCGGAAATCGACCATGGTCGCGGCCAACGACGTCGGCGCCGAGATCGCGACGCTTTTGAGCGGAGCGGCCTGGTCGGCGCATCGGTTCATCGAACTCGGTTCCATGGTGAGCGCAGATGAAGTGGCGGCGCAATTAGGTGAGGCGATGAAGCTCGACGTTAAAGCCTTTGCCGTTCCGCGCGCCGATTGGCCGGGTACATTCGAGCAGTTCGGCATTCCAAAGGGCCAGTCTGGCCCGGCTGAAGCCATGTATGAGGCCGTCAACGCTGGAGGGATGGACCTCGGGGTCGCCGGTACCGAGCACGTCCCGGGCGCGACGTCCGCTCGCGATGTCTTCGCGGCGGCCTATGGTCAGACAAATGTCTAAAATCTCCTGGCGCCAAATCCTACCCTTGGCCCTTGCCGCTTTCTTCGTCGTAGGTTCACTCAGCAACATCTTCGCCCCGGGACCTATCTACGAGGAATATTTGAAATGGGGATACCCGCGCTGGTTCCATTTCGTGACCGGCTCGCTGGAACTCACTACTGCCATTCTGCTTTGCCGCGCGAAGAGTCGTCTGTTGGGCGCGGCGCTAGGCTGCAGTGTTATGTTTGCCGCCCTCGCGACCGTCATCATCCATGGCGAATACGGGCACGCTGTGCCACCACTGGTCGTGGCGACGTTGTCAATTATGGTCGGCTGGATAAGCTCGCGAAAGCAAGTGGCGTCAGCCGAGCGGACCTGACCGGTAGCCAGCGACGACCTTAAGCTAACCGTAAGCAGGAGCGCGTAGTTATTTTCGCGTCGTGATCGAGCCCATCGCCGGTCACGAAGTGGATATGCGCGCACAAGCGAAGTCAACACTAGCTCTGATACTTCTTCTTGCCTGTTGCCCCGCCTGGGCAGGTAGCGGCCTGTTAGGCCTTGACCATAGAGTCCCCTACAACAACAGCGGCATCTGGAAACGTAGCAACCAGACAACGCTGATCTACGGATCCATCCTCACGGTTGGAGCGGGTGCTTTATGGTTGGGCGATGACAGCCAACTGGGCGATACCTTTTGGCGCTCTGTGGACTCGATGGCCATCACGGCCGTCAGCACGCAGGCGCTAAAATGGACGTTTCAGCGTGAGCGCCCCACACAAACGGACAATCCCAACAAGTGGTTCCAGGGCCGTCACGCACAGAGCTTTCCAAGCGGCGAGGTAGCCGCCATGTCCGCTGCCGTTACCCCATTCATCGCCACCTATGGCAGTGATCATCCCGCGGTCTATCTGCTTGCACTGTTGCCTGCTTACGATGCAGTGGCTCGAGTCAAGACCCATGCACACTGGCAAAGCGATGTCCTGGTCGGTGCAGCCATTGGCGCCGGCGTGGGTCTGTGGGCGGCGCACCGCGACTCACCGTGGATCATTTCCCTTTTGCCCGGTGGTTTTAAAGTGGGCTTCGTACATCACTTCGATTGAAAGCGGCACAAAACGATCAGGCGGGCAGGGCACTACTGCACAGCGAGAATCCGGAACACGCCGTTGTCGCTGCCGCCGACCATCACGGTGGCGTGCGCGTGGTCAATCGCCATGGTGCGGGCGCTTTTTATCGTCGGCACCGTGCGCACGACATGGTACTCATCTTCTTTGCCGCGCTCGATCACGGTCACTGTGCCGCTCTTGCCGTTTGAGCTATAAATCCGCGCCGTGGCAGGATCAAAGCCGGCGGCATCGGGCCCATCGCCGATCGGCACGCGCGCCACCTGCTTGCCACTGACGGCATCGGTGATCGCCATCACATTGTTCTGACAGGCAGAGAACACCCGGTGCCGCTGGGTATCCATGGCCAGTCCGCCGGGCGCCTCGCAGCCATCGAGCGGAAAGGTGGCGTCCACGCGGTTACTACGCGTATCGATGCGCGCCAGCGCGTTGCGATCTTCGAGGTTGACGAAAACATGGCCATCGCCATCGGTGGCGGCGAATTCCGGTGAGCCGGGAAGATCGATGGTGGATACCTCCGTGCTGGTGGCCGGATCGATGACGCTAATAGTGTTGCTTCCGCCATTGAACGTCATAACGTGCTTACTGGCCGGATCGAATAGAATCGCGTCGGGCTTCTTGCCAGTCAGATGGATAGTCCCGATCGTGACTAGCGAAGCGGTATCAAAAACCGTAACGCTGTCGGATTTTCCATCCGAGACGAATCCCCGACGCAATGAGGGCACAAGTGCCACACCGTGCACGCCGGCCGTGTTCGGCACGGTGCCCACCTGCTTACCACCGTCGACGTCAATCACGGCTACGTGATCGCCCGAGGTCACATAAAGTCGCCGGCTGACATCGTCGAAGGTCAGGTAATCCCAGTGAGCCGT
>NZ_DASYDG010000058.1:0-96748 GCF_036499745.1 Pinirhizobacter sp. | reverse complement strand
GTTTTCCCGAAAAGAAGCGTTGTTTCGAACCGGGGGAGCGCTATTTTACCGGGACAAGCCCAATCCAGCGATTGAAGCAAAGGCCCATCCGACTTTGAGACCCGCACGTTCCACCGCCTTCGTGGAAAGCTCGATCCACGTCACCACCTTCGCCATCCTATTCGCGATCAGTTTCTGCCATCTGCTCAACGACATGATGCAGTCGCTTCTACCGGCCATTTACCCCAATCTGAAAAGCAGCCTGCATCTGGACTTCGGCCAGGTCGGCATGATCACCCTTGCCTATCAGCTCACCGCGTCCATCCTGCAGCCGCTTGTGGGCCTATACGCTGACAAAAAGCCCACGCCGCTGGCGCTTCCGGGCGGCACGTTATTCTCACTGGCGGGATTGCTGGTGCTCTCCACCGCCCATTCGTACCCGATGGTACTGGCGGGTGCCTGCCTGCTGGGCCTTGGATCATCGATCTTCCATCCTGAATCCTCACGCGTGGCACGCATGGCCGCCGGTGGCCGGCATGGCCTTGCACAGTCGCTGTTCCAGGTAGGTGGCAATGCGGGCTCCGCGCTTGGCCCTCTGGCCGCGGCGGTGGTCGTGGTTCGCTGGGGACAGTCCAGCGTGGCCTTCTTCGCGCTGCTGGCCCTGCTTTCATGCGGCATCCTGTGGAACGTGGGTATCTGGTACAAGCACCACGGCCTGGAGCGCCTGAAGAAAAGCGCGGGCCGTCGCGACGGCGCGGTGGAACTGCCTAAAGGCGCAGCTCGCAAGGGCATCGCCATCCTGCTTGCGCTGATCTTTTCCAAGTACGTGTACCTGGCCAGCCTCAGCAGCTACTTCACTTTCTACCTGATCCACTGTTTTGGAGTATCGGTGGAAGTGGCACAGCTGCATCTGTTCGCCTTCATGGCCGCGGTGGCCGTGGGCACGGTGGCCGGTGGACCGATCGGTGATCGCATCGGCCGGAAGTACGTGATCTGGTTTTCGATCCTGGGCGTGCTGCCGTTCACCTTGCTGCTGCCGCACGTGAACCTGTTCTGGACCATGCCGCTGACCATCATCATCGGCCTGCTGCTGGCCTCGGCCTTCCCTGCGATCGTGGTGTTCGCCCAGGAACTGGTCCCGGGCAAGATCGGCATGATCTCCGGGCTCTTCTTCGGCTTCTCGTTCGGCATGGGCGGCCTGGGGGCCGCGGTACTGGGCGAAGTGGCCGATGTGTGGGGCATCGAGACGGTGTATGCGATCTGCGCGTTCCTGCCCGCCATCGGGTTGCTGGCGGCGTTCCTGCCCGATCTTCGCCAGCGTCCTGACCACGGCGAAGGCTGACAGAACGTAAGCGTTGGCCGACAGATTCAATCGCAAATCGCCGATAGCTGGATGGGCGCGGCGGGAGCACGCTTTCGTCACTCTGACTTGAGCGAGCCCACCATGACCGCCATCGCATTGACCAACGACGACCTGCATGACGGGCCCGACCTTGCCAGCCAGCTCGATACGCACGGCGTAGCCCTGTTACCTGGTCTGCTGTCCCCGGGCTATTGCAACCATATAACGCGCATGTACCCGGACGAACGCCACTTCCGAAGCCGTGTCGTGATGCACCGCCATGGCTTCGGCCGGGGCGAATACCAGTATTTCAACTACCCCCTTCCCGGCCTCGTGCAACAGCTGCGCACAAGCCTTTACCCGCAGCTGGCTGAGGTGGCCAATCAATGGAACCAGGCCCTTGGGATTGCATCACGCTTTCCGGCCGATCACGCCGACTACCTGGAACGTTGCCATGCCGCCGGCCAGCGGCGGCCCACGCCACTGCTGCTGCAATATCGCGAAGGCGACTACAACTGCCTGCACCAGGACCTCTACGGCGAGCTGGTATTTCCACTACAGGTAGCCGTGCTGCTGTCCGAACCCGGCGTGGACTTCACCGGCGGGGAGTTCGTATTGACCGAGCAACGCCCGCGCATGCAATCGCGGGCGGAAGTGGTGCCCCTGCGCAAGGGTGACGCGGTGGTGTTCCCGGTCAACGAACGCCCCGTACAGGGTGTACGGGGCGTCTATCGGGTGAAGATGCGCCATGGCGTGAGCCGGCTGCGTTCAGGCCACCGGCACACGCTGGGCATCATCTTCCACGACGCCACTTAAACCCGCATCACGCCTTGGCGCGTTCGGGAAGCTTCCAGTCCGGACGGATGAAGTGGCAGGTGTAGCCCGTAGGATAATTCACCAGGTAATCCTGGTGCTCGGGTTCGGCCTGCCAGAAGTCCCCGGCGGGCGCCACCTCGGTCACCACCTTGCCCGGCCACAGGCCTGAGGCATCCACGTCGGCGATGGTGTCTTCGGCCACGCGCTTCTGCTCATCGGTCGTGTAGTAGATGCCGGACCGGTACGACGTGCCGCGATCGTTGCCCTGGCGGTTGGCGGTGCTCGGGTCGTGGATCTGGAAGAAGAACTCCAGGATCTTCCGGTAACTGGTTACCGCAGGATCGAAGATGATCTCGATGCCTTCGGCGTGCGTGCCATGGTTGCGGTAGGTGGCGTCCTTCACGTCGCCGCCGGTGTAGCCGACACGCGTGGAGACCACCCCCGGTTGGTGCCGGATGAGATCCTGCATGCCCCAGAAGCAGCCTCCGGCAAGCACGGCGCGTTCGGTGGTAGCGGTCATGGTATTTCTCCTCTCTTTATGAAGACGGACAGTTATTGCGGCTGTTGTCGGCAATGCCGGAAATCACCCAGCGCTGGTTCTCGTGCACGAGGTTGATCACGTCGGTCCCACAGTGGACCACTTTGCCGTTGAGCAGGAATTCATAGGGCGCCCACACCATGGCAATGTCATCGTCGATGCGGACGTCCGGGTCGTGGATGCGTTCTTCGATGCGGTCCTTCGATGGCTTGATGTGGTCGGCGAACTGGGCAAGCGTCATGCGCACCACCTTGCCTTCACGCAGCAGCGCCACGCTGCCCTCCGGCTGCACTTCGGCCAGGATGGCGTTCTTGTCGTAACGGGCCATGCCGTCGAACAGCGCCTGGATCGGTGCCAGAACCGCTTGCTCGGTAGGATTGGCTGCCATCACCAGCGATGGGACGATGGCCAGGGTGGACAGGCACGACAGGACGAGGTTTCGGGCAACTCGGTGCATGGTGGCAACTTCCTTTTGTGGGAACACAAGGTGTCGTGCCAACTACACCACTGTGTATGGGCCAAGTCGAGTCAAAACAAGCTTGAGGGTCGACCCGTCACGCCGGCCTGGCCTATCCTTGGCCTTCGACCGCCTAGGGACGCAAGCCGATGGGATACCCCGTTGTCCGCCGCTACCTGCTCGTGATCGCCGCAGGGCTCACCCTGCCCCTGCTGGCCACCCCGCCCGTCCATGCCGCTCCCACGGCCCGTGCCGCGGATGGCGGAATTTCCGTCAGCCAGGAAAAGCAGACCATCACCCTGCGGCCGGTAGCCGTCAACGTGCTGCAAGTGCATGTAACCCGGGCCGGCGCCCCACCCCAGCCCGCAACCTTCGTGATCGACCCGAAATCACCACCGAAGCCCGTGGCGCCGGGTAAGCTGCAGGACACCGCCCATGCGGTGGAGCTCTCAACGCCCGGGTACACCGCCCGCTGGGACAAGTCCACCGGCACCCTTGCCCTCACCACGCCCGAAGGCCAGCCACTGCTGACCCAGGCGGACACCGCGGCGCTGGCCTCGGGCCGCATCGTGCTCACCCATGCGGCATCGGACCGCATCTACGGCATCCGCGGCTACTTCGCCACCGAGCCTTCACAGGCCGGGCTGCTGCGCCAGGGCGTGCAAGTGGCCAAATCAGGTGAGCAGGGCTATGCCGGGGCGCCTTTCGCCTGGAGTACGTCGGGCTACGGCGTGCTGGTGGATGCACGGCCCGCACGCTTCAACCTCGATGGCGGCACGCTCACCGCCGACGGCTTTCCCGATGGCAACTTCACCTATTACCTGATCACCGGCACGCCGCCGGAGATCTTCCGCGCACTGTCACGGCTCAGCGGCCCGGCGCCGATCTTTCCCAAATGGGCGATGGGCTTCATCAACAGCCAGTTCGGCATCGACCAGGCGGAGTTGCTGGACATCGTCAAGACCTACCGGCAGAAGAAGATCCCGACCGACAACATGACGCTCGACTTCGACTGGAAGGCCTGGAGCGAGGACAACTACGGCGAGTTCCGCTGGAACGAGAAGAAATTCCCCGATGGTCCCAGTGGCCGGTTGAAATCTCAGCTTGACGCCCAGGGCATCAAGCTCGCCGGCATCATGAAGCCGCGCATCCTGGTAGATAGCATCCAGGGCCGCTACGCCACCGACCACCATCTGTGGTTCGACGCCAAGCCCGCCCTGGGCGACTACTTCTCGTTGAAGATGATGCGCGACGTCGACTTCAACAAGCCCGACACCCGCACATGGTTTTTCAACGACGTACTCAAGCACTCCTTCGATACCGGCATCGTGGCCTGGTGGAATGACGAGGCCGACGATACCGGCGACGACTACCAGTTCATGAACATGCAGCGCAGCCTCTACGAGGGCCAGCGGGCTTATTCGCCACTGCGCGTGTGGTCGTTGAACCGGAATTTCTACCTGGGCTCGCAGCGCTACGCGTACGGCATGTGGTCCGGCGACATCGATACGGGCTTTGACAGCATGTCCAGCCAGCGCGAGCGGATGCTGAGCGCGATCAGCCTGGGCGAATGGAAATGGGGCATGGACGGCGGCGGTTTCGTCGGCCGTCCCTCGGACGAGAATTACGCCCGATGGATCGAGTTCGGTGCCTTCACGCCGATCTTCCGCGTGCATGGCTCGTTGAACGAGAAACGCCAGCCGTGGCGCTATGGGCCGGTGGCGGAAGCCGCGGCAACGAATGCCATCCGGCTGCGTTATTCGCTCATTCCTTATATCTACTCGTACGAGCGCGCCACCTACGATACCGGCGTTGGCCTGGTACGGCCCCTACCCTTTGAGTTCCCCGCCGACGCCAACGTGCGCAACGACGTGGACGGCTGGATGTTCGGCCAGTACCTGCTGGTATCGCCGGTGGTGATCGGCGGCCAGATTGGCAAACAGGTGTACCTGCCCAAGGGCCGCTGGACAGGCTATTTCGACGGCAAGGTGTACGAAGGCGGCAGGTCCGTCAGCCTGCCGGTGGATGCCAAGAGCTGGAGCGACATTCCGCTATTCATCCGCGACGGAGCGATCATTCCCAGCCAGGGGCCGGTGCAGTACGTCGGACAGACGCCGCTGGTCAACCTCGACGTGGACGTGTTCCCCGCCGATGGCGAAACACATTTCAACTATTACGACGACAACGGCACGAACTATAACTACGAAAAAGGCCAGTATTTTGCGCAGACACTCTCCACCCGCCGCAGCGGCAAGGGTGCGGTGTTCACCACGGGGACGCGGTCAGGCACGTACAAGGCACCGCTGAAGTATTACCTGGTGAAAGTGCATGGCGTAGCCGGTACATCCGTGGCCGGCCTTACCCGCCGCAAGGACGAACACGTGCTGCGTGCCACCGAAGCCCCCGGCTGGACGACCGGCAAGGACAAATATGGCGAGGTCACGTACCTGAAACTGCCTGCCGGGAAACCTGGCTCGTGGGAGGTGCAACCATGAGAGCGGTTCCGGGCATGATCGCGGCCGTGCTCGTGCTGTCCACCGGTCACGCCATCACCGCCCTGGCCGCTGATGCCACCGCCGCCGCACCGACGCCCAAGCCCACCCAGGTGCAATCGCGCGAGCTTCACCAGGTCCTGGAGCAGGCACCGGTGGCCGAGAACCTCAAAGTCTCGTGGCAGGAAGCGTTACCTGCCATGGAGCCGGTGGTTTCGTTCCTTGCCTGCTACCCGGGGTGGGATGCCTGGACACACCTGGCCGCGTACCAGGTACCCGGGTTCAGCGGCAGCACTTACTATCTTTCCGCGATCAGCGCCACGCGTTATCACGACCCTGGCAAGTGCATGTCCATCCGCCATATCCATTCGGTGAAGCAACGCCCCGATGGCACGTTGACCTTCCGGGTGCTGTTCTACGACGTGGACAGCAACGAGGAGGCCGACCGTACCTTCGGGATGTTGCGGCAGGCGAACGGCACGTGGCTGTTCGCCCGCGGCGGTTTCTAGCACTTCATAGTTTCACCCTCACGCCCACGGTGTAGAAACGTCCCACGGCGCCCGGCTGTGCGTAGGTGGGGTTGTAGTTCAGCGCCGCGTAGTTCAGCGTGTCGATCGGCGCCTTCTTGTCGAAGGCGTTCAGCACGGAACCGGTAAGGCTGATCTTCGGGGTGATGTCATAGCTTCCCGTCAGGTCGAAGGTCGTGAACGAGGACATCCGGCAGCTCGGCGGGAAATTCTCCCCCGTGATGGTGTTGGTGGAGAAACAACCTTCGGCGACATCCGGCGCGGTGAGCTTGAGCCCGCTGGTGTAGTAGAGCGTACCGGTGACGGTGGCCTTGCCGAAGGTCACGCTGTTGGACCACGAACCACGATAGCGCGGTGTGCCGGCACCGGAGGACACACCATACGGCCCGTGGGTCCCCACGAATTGCTCCTTGGAACCGCCCTGCAAGGTCAGCGTCCAGCTTATGATCTTGGTCAGGCTCAAATCCGAATCCCAGTGCATCGCGCCCCAGTCGGCATTGGCACGAAGGTCCAGGTCCACGCCCTGGGTCTTGAGCGAGTTCTGGTTCACGTAGGGAGCATCCACCACGATCGGCCGCGGCAGCGCCGTGGGTGCGGCCGGGTCCGGGACATCAACCACGATGGAGGATCCCGGCGGCAATGGCAGGCCGGCAAAGTAGGCATCCAGTACCGCGTTCGGATCCTGCTGGGCGATCACACCGGTCTTCTTGATCTGGTAGTAATCCACCGACGCACTGAAGCGGTCCCAGGGTTGTAGCAACACGCCCAGGGTGAAACTCTTCGATTTCTCCGGCTGGATGCGTGGATTGGCTGAGGTAAGGAACGCCAGCGGATACGGTTGCACGTAACCACTGCCACCATGGGCATCCTGGAAATCCGACGGCGGGGTAAAGGTGGCGAAACCTTCAGCCTGGCTGGATCCATTCTCAGCGAAGCTTGGCGCGCGGAACCCCTTCGACCATGTGCCGCGAATGGCGATCTGGTCGATGGGCTTCCATTTGATGCCGACCTTCGGCGAGAAATTGCTGCCGAAATCGGAGTAGCGGTCGAAGCGTCCCGAGGCATCCACCTCAAGGCTTTCCAGGAACGGCGCATCCAGCTCAACGTACGCGCCCCGCACCACGCGGTGGCCTTGCGTGTGCGCAACGCCAAGGCCTTGGGCCGCCAGGTTGGGATTGAGGTCCGGATCGTCCTGGCGCTCCTTGCGCAGGTCGATACCGGTGGCAAGTCCCAGCGCGCCGCCGCCCAGGTCCGCCAGCGTACGCGACGCCCGGAAATCGAGCGACTGCAGGTCGCTGGTGGAGGTTTTGCTAAGGACAGGCGCCAGTGCCGCGCGCAGCGCCGGGGAATTGGCCCCCGGGTTGGTGAAGTTGTAGGCACCGGTATTGATGTCGTTGATGAGTGCCGCATAGTTGAGGAAGCCGATGTTGTCCACGTCGAGCGACGTGTGGTTCAACACCAGCGCACTGTCGTAGTCCCACTCGCCCCAGCGTCCATGCACACCGCCGACGAAGCGCAGGTTGTGGTTGTCGTTCTTCGCACCACCGGGAATATCCGGGAAGGCGAAGTTGAGCAGGGCCACGTTGCCGGCCGCCGCGAATGGGTTGTACGGATTGAGTTGGCCATTGCTTAAAGTCACAGGCAGGGCAATGGAGTTAGTGTTGTTGGGCGTACTGGTCTGGATCTGTGCCGGCACGGCGCGCACGATGGTCTTGGTGTCGTAGTAGCTCATACCTATATAGGCAGTGGTGTTGTCTGAAATCTTGATCGTCAACCGGCCATAGACGCCTGTCCGCTTCATTTCCGGCTGGATTTGCCCGAACAGGGCCTGGTTCTGCGAGCAGTAACTGCCGGGGTTCGATGGATCATTGGTCACCAGCGTGCCGCCTGGGCCGCAAGGCACCAGCGGCTGGGCCACGGCACCGGGGTTCGGAACGCCCGTGGTGATGTCGCCGGGTGTGCCCAGCGTACCGGGTGTCACCGTGCCCCAGAACGAGCCTGAGTTCTGCGATGGCTGGCCGGCGGTGAGGTTATTGCCGCCGATGCGGCTCAGGTCGGCGTTGTTGAAGGGGAACCCGCGCTGACCCACGCCAATGGCATCGTCCTTCTGGTATTCCACACTCAGGTACGCGTTGTAGCCATCGTCCTTCAGGCTGCCCGTGCCCATCAACGCCGTGGCGCGGCGCGTGGTGCCGCCACCATGTTGCGAAGTGCCGACATCCGCCGTGGCATCCACACCGGTGAAGCTTGGCTTGAGGATGATATTCACCACACCGGCAATGGCATCGGCCCCGTACAGCGATGAAGCGCCGTCCTTCAACACATCGATGCGTTCGATGGCGTTGGAAGGAATGGTGTTGAGGTCGACGAACGATCGCTGGCCGTCGTCGGCCAGCGCATAGCTTGCCGCGCGCCGGCCATCGATCAGCACCAGGGTGGAGTTCACGGTGAGGCCGCGAAGCGCTACGCCCGACGAACCTGCGGCGAAACCCGCGGTGAATGCCGCGGGGATCGATCCGCTGTTGTCGGCCGACACCGCGCGAACCACATCCGATACGGTAGTAAGGCCGCTTTTTCGGATCTGGTCGGCGGTAATCACCGTGACCGGCGAGGGTGTTTCGGCGTCGATGCGCGGCAATGCCGAGCCGGTCACCGTGATGGCCGCCAGTTCAGTGGTTTGGGGCTGCGGTCCTGTGGGGGAGCCTTGGCCCGGCGGGTTGGCTTGTGCGTAGGCCGCCAGCGGGGAGCAGGCGGCCATCAGCGCAGTCGCAAGGGCGCGACGACGCAGCGCACGGGCGTGCGTTAGGGTATGCATATGCGATCTCCGAGGCCTGTAGGGGAGTTAAGGCGGACGACGATCAGGAGCGCCGCGGCAAAGCGGCACGGGACAAGCCGTGTGGGCGGCTATACCCAGGTGCAGTGGGGTACGTTCATAGTGACGCTCCGATATTGCACGGCCGCGCGTTCCACGGTTGTGGCAGTGCTGTACGAAACGAAGCCACGCCTTCCTCGTGGCCTGCCACATGCCGGTTGGGGAAGACCGATGCGCATGCGGGCAATTGGGACGCTACTCCGCTATTTCGGCGAATACAACAATTTTTTACGGACGGCTTTACGGCCATCAAGCCTATGCCCCGAGGCACCTGGGAGGTGCTAGAAAGGGAGGACCTGCGAAAGCCCGGAAACGCCGTTCTCATCGAACGCTTCCACCGCCACTACGTAGTGCACGCCCGTGTTGAGCGAACGCAGGGTAAGCGTGGTGGGCTGGTCGGCGAACCGCTGGTAGGTCCAGTGCAGGCGGTCGGCCTTCAGGCCCCAGCGTACGTTGTAGCCCACCGCTCCAGGCACCGGCTTCCAGGTGATATCCGCATCGCGGTCGTCCGCATGGCGACGTGCCGACGTCAGCACCGGCGCCGCGGGCGGGGAGCCATCGGCCCGGCCGAACACACGCAGGTCCGAGATGGCGAGGTTCTTCGCACCCACGTGCACGTTCACATAGCGGACGAAACGAACCCTGGCCGCCTTCGCCAGTTCCACATAGGCGTTGGCATGGTCGCGGTTTTCCTTCGACCAATCGGCAAGCGCATTCCAGGACTTGCCATCCAGGGACCCCTCCAGCCTGAACCGGGTAATGAGGTCGGGCGCATCGCCGAACCGGCCGGATTGGTAGTCGGCATAGTTCACCTGTACGGCACGAACCGTTCGGGCGCCGCCAAGATCAACCGTAAGCGTTTGCCCCGGTGCGTTGCGCGGGGCAACCCAGAAGGTCCGTGGATCTTCGTCGGTGACCGTGGAAGGATCGTGCCCGGCAAGGCTGCCTGATGCAGCAGCGGCCTTGCGGTAGGACAGCAGCATCCAGCCGGCGAAAGTGCTTTCGCCTTCACGCAGGGCGTGGTCTGGCATGACCTGCGGAAAATCGCCAAAGCGGGTGTCCACCCACATCTGGCCATCACTATGGAAGCCTGCCGGGAACATGTCGATGCGGCGCTCGAAGCGCCAGTTGATACCGATCCACGCAGTACCGGTATTCCAGTAGTTGCCGTATGCATCCTGGAAGGTCGAGCCGTGCCCTGCCCCGGTAACGAATCCGCCAGGCTTGTAGCCCACCGGGCTATAGGGTGCATAAGTGAACGGCCCCAGTGGACTCTTGCCGGTGTAGACACCCGTGGCGTACACGTTGTACTCGGTGCCCGGGGCTGCGTACTGGTAGTAGTACGTATCGCCGTGACGGTTCATCCACGAGCCCTCGATGTAGGAGGGCTTGTCGCCAGCCGTATGATCCTGGCCGAATCGTTCCCACCCATGGTGGAGCGGATCCAGCGACAGGAATACCTGGGGTTTGGTCACGAAGGCCAGCCGCTTGCCCTCGCCTTCCGCGGCAAAGGCGGTTTTCAGGTCGATCTGCGCGCCATGCAGCGGATACGTATCGGACGATCCCCAGTAGAGGTACACCTTGCCGTCGTCGTCGGCGAACAGGCCGGGGTCCGTGGGGCCCGGCGGCAGGCGGCCAGCTGGCACGGCGTTGCCCTCCGCCACCGCACCGGGGACGGGCGGCAACTGGCGGGTCCAGAACTGCCATTTCCCATGCGCAGGATCCGTGGAATACATCAGCGGCCTTTGCGAGACAGCCGACTGCATCAGGAACAACTTGCCGTCGGTCACCAGGGTGGCCGGTGCCACCACGCTGTCGAAGGGCCAGTGGTCGGGCCTGGTGAATTGCCAGTGCACCAGGTCGTGAGATTGCCAGTAGCCGTCGGCCAGTGTCTGGAACAGGAAATAGTTGTCACCGTAACGAACCATGGCAGGATCAGCGCCGGTACGGTAGGAAATACCTTCGTTCATCTGCTCGAAGTTGTAGCGGTAGTCGATGTCGATCGGGTTGATCCACGTGCGGCCGGTCGGTGTGTCGTCGGAGCCGGCGATCGCGGAACCTGCGTTGCCCAGGGCCAGGGCAAGGAACATTGCCTGTCGTGTCGCGTGTTGTCTGGTCATCGGTAAAGCATGAAACCCGGCCGCCGCCAGCGCAACTGGCGGCGGCCAATGTAAAACAACCCGTTGCATCCAGGCAGCATCAGTAGGACAGCGTCACCGATGTCGAAGTGAAGTTCTGGCCATAGTTGCATTGCGGGTCGATACCCGAGGTGTCGCTGCCACCCCACGGCGGATTGGCCACGAGATTATTGTTGCGGTCGTACACCTGGATGTTGTGGAAGGTAATCGGGCCTCCGGAGTATTGATTGCAGCTGGCCACGCTGTAGACCTCGAGCACGCCGCCGAATACCCAGTTGAGGTCGGCATAGGGATTGGTGCTGAGCGAGCTGGTCTGGCCCGTGGTCACGTTCTTCGAGTCGATGTTCCAGGTGCCACAGGAGACTCCCGCTGCACAAGTGGAATACGTGTCGCCCACCACTTCGTCGCCAGCGCTCGCGGCTATCGGGTCGCTATGAAAGGTCGTGCCATCCACGCAGCAGTTCCAGCTGGCCAGGGTCCACGCCTTGTCGCCGTAACCATTCCAGCCCAGCACCGGCTGCAGGATCGACTGCACGTCAGGCAATTGCTCAAGGCCCGGGAAGAAATAGATGGTCTGGTCGCCCCTGTTGGCCGGCTGCGCCGGGACCGTCCAGCTTGCCACGATGCGGTTGATGGGCGTGCTTGAGCTGTAATTTCCCGTTTCCACCCAACCGGTCTGTTCCGGCTTCCGGCTTGGTGTCGTACGCTTGCCATTGGGTGACACGCGGACACCCTGCAGGGTGAAATTATCGCTGGTGCATAACGCGGGCTTTTCCATCGCACCGCTGGCACGCCGGATCATGCCATTGGCTTGCAGCCGGTCACCGTTGTGTAGGGTGGCGACGCAACTGGGCGAGAAGTAACCATTGGGTGTAATGACGTAGTCGTCAGGGACGCCTTGCGGACGCGCCGCGGCGGCGAGTTGTCCTACGCGGGTGAGTTGGCTGCCGACCGCAGGGGCGGCGACGGCAGGAAAGGTAAAGGCGAGCCCAAGCGCCAGTGCGATGAGCAAGCGTGCAACGGTACGGAGTTTCGAATGTGACATCACCATCGGTACGACTCCTTTGCCATGAAAGGGAAGTCGTCCATGAGGCGTGCCCGGCCCGATTGGCCGGCACGAGCCCCCGCTCCGTCACCTTCGCAAGAAAGTGAAGGTTGACCGTAACGCGTCAGCTACGGTTGGTTTTGTGACGTGGGTTTCAATCGAAATAATTCGCAGGAATTAGCGATGAGCGAGTTCGGCAACTTGTTTCGCCAGCGTGTACGCATCACCCGAAGGCGTCGCGCTGTATACCTTGTTCGCGCGGTTGAAGGCATCGCCACGGGCGAACCAGTCGATGCGCGCGGGCGGCTGGTGCGTGGCAAGTGACGTATCGAGCGTGGTGAAGAAGGCCTGCCAGCGGGGGCGATAGTAGTCGCGCGTCAGTCCCGACCAATCCTTGTTGCCGTAGTCGTGCAGGTCTGCTCCCTCGCTTGCCTTGCGGTCGCCCCAGGTGGTGAGGATCGAGCGCGCGTCGTAGTGCAGCACGGTATCTTCATCTGTGTTCGACGCCCAGCCTTCGACATGGGCCAGCCACGTTCCCAGCATGAAGTCCGCGTCGGTCGCCAGCAGTTTGTCCTGTTCGTCCATCAATGCCAACCAGCGATCCTCGAGGATTCGCAAGCCGCGTGCATCGCCGGCCTGGAACGCGTGCTTGATCTGCGGCAACAGGCGGCGGCTCTCGTTGGCCAGCACCTGGCGGGCGACATCAACCAGGTCGTATCGATAAGTCGGCGTACCACGCAACGCCGGTGCAACGTCAAGCAATTGGTCCAGTGCGCCCCGGAACTGGTCTGGATCGTAACGCAAACCCTCCGGTGACCAGTTCGATGCGCGGTTCACATCCAGAGACGGCTGCGCCGCGAACAGTGATTCCTGGGCAGCGTCGCGCTCGCTATGGAACTCAACGCCTTCCGGGTGCAGGTCGTAAGCGGTGTCCAGCAGGATTTTCCACGCGGCAAGAGCATGCGCGTCATCGCCGCCGTAACGCCGCCGCGCGTATTCGGCGGCCCAGGCCTGGCGATCCACGGGGCCATCGTGCCAGGCCATTTCAGTGAAGAGGTCAAAGGCGAACGGGTTCGAATCCATCCCTTCGGGGAATACCGCGGTGCCCACCATGTTGGCGTTGGCCGCATGCATGCGCGGCAAGCGCTCGGTGTAGTTGCGGATGTTCGTGCCCAGGGTGGTACGGCCACCGAATGCCCAGATGCCTCCGAACAGGAAAGGCGCGCCCTGGAAATCGCGCATGCGGTCGTCGCGCGGAACCTTGTCGTGGTCGATATCGATGATGAAAAGCTTTGAACGGACCACGCCGGTCAATAGGTCCTGGCGGGGGTTGCCCTGCCAGGCCAGCATCATCCAGGCCGCGCCCGGGTGGGCAGCGTGCAAGGCGTCCTGCACGGCACGCGCCGCTTCGGGTACGGGAACATCGCCCGAGTCGCCGCCTTCCTGGAACACTTCCATGTCGTAGATCGTGCTGTCGCCGTAGAGTTCGTGCTGGTGCCGGTAGAACGATGCCGCCACTTTCCTGAACATCCGGTCACGGGGATCGAGCCAGCCCGGCCGGGTAAAGCCGGCCCATTCGCCCTGGGGCACCACGTGGGCGCCAGGGAAGCGGCTGGTGAAGTCCGCCGGCACGATGCCATAGAAGCCTGGGAATACCGGGGTGATGCCCAACTCGCGCAGGCGCGCCACGATGCGGCGGGCGGAGGCCGCGCGCTTGTCCAGCAACGCCTGGCTGATAGGACCGTTGAAGCAGCACAGGTTACCCATCAGCTGCCAGTTCTGGTGTGCCGGCTGGGTAATCCAACCGCGAATCGCGGCATCGTCGTAGCCGAAATCCCTGAATGTGCGGTACAGCACCGAATCCATGCCGCGCTCGATGACCATGGCGTTGATGCCCGACAGCGCCAGCACGTCGATCTCGTGCTCCCAGCGCGGCCACTCCCAATAGGGCGAGCTATAACCGTCGGTGTTCTGGTTCAGCGCATAGCGCCAGGTGAACGCCGAAGCGCGCTCGATGGTATGCGCCGGCAGCGGCAACCCCGGATCGAAGCGGCTGCCATTGGTCGACACCTGGCCGTGTGCCACGTATTTCAAATACCAGTTCACACCGGCAAGCAACGCGCTGGTGCTGGTGGCTTCCACCCGGGGATGGCCGTCCCGGCTGAGGATGCGGAAACGCTCGCCCGCGCCATCCATCGAAGCAAGCTCAAGCCCCGAGAACCGCGCCGGAAACAGTCGTTGCACCACCCCGCGGGCCGGTGCCACGTCGAACGGCTTCGCCCAGGCCGCCGGCAGTACCAGCAGCAGGGCGAAAACCATGCAGGCCCGCGCGGCGTGCATCATTTACCCGCAGCGGGAATCTCGACCACCACCAGGCCCTGGGGCGGGATATCCAGGCCAAGCTTGCCTCCGCTGATGGCGACGTGCTCAGCCGGTGCCATTTCGCCGGCCTTGCGCAACTGCACGATCTGCTCGCGGCTGGGGAATGGCGGACGCCCCATGGCATCGAAGGCGGCAACGGCATTGCCATGCGTCTCATCCACGCGCCACACCGTGGCGTTGCCACCGCCGTGAGCGACATCGAACTGGAAGTGGCGCACGTCGCCCTTCGGCTTGCCCGGCGTGTACTGGTCGGTATTGCCTACCGGCTCTGCGTAATTCCAGGCAGCGATCACCACCGTACCATCCTTGCGGCGCGTTACCAGTGCGCTGTCGGTCTTTGCCGGCAGCCTTTCGTCGCCGAGCTTGTGAAGCAGGGCAAAGGCGTTGAAGGCTGGCTTGGGGATGCGGTCGGCGGCGATCAGGCCGAAGCCGCCGTAGAACGGCGTACGCACCACGCCCTGTTCCTCGAACACATCCGAGAACGACCAATAGCTCATGATGTCGACCTTGCCCGCGCACAGGCGGATGGTGTTGGCCATCCACGGACCCATGTACACGGTGTCGGTAACATTGGGCAGGTTGGCGTAAGACGCGTTGAACTCGCTCATGATGAACGGAAGGTGCGGATAGGGCGACGCCAGTATTTCCTTGTGCACCTTGTCTACAGCGCGGCATACCATGTCCGAACGGGGAATCTTCTCGTCGGTCTTGAACACGTTCTGGGCGGTGTCATCGCCATAGACATGCGTGCTGAGGAAATCCACCGGCACGTTTTCCTTCTTCACGTGCGCCAGGAACGCAGGCACCATCGCTGCCTGTGCCGTGGACGGGCCGCCGACACGGATGCGCTTGTCCACCGCCTTGAGCGCGCGCGCGGTGTTGTCGTAGAGCTCAAGGTAGGTCGACTCAACCGGCCGGCCGCTCCAGAAACCGTTCGGCTCGTTCCACACCTCGAAGTACCAGCTGGATACTTCCCCGATGCCGTAGCGTTCGATCAAATGCCTGGCGAACGCCTGCATCATGGCGTTCCAGGCTTTGTAATCCTTCGGCGGCGCAATATTCTGGTGATACCAGAAAGCATGCAGGGCCTTCGGATCAGACGAGAGCTCCGGCGGCATGAAGGACAGCTCGACGAAGGGCTTGATGCCACGCTCGAGCAGGCCATCGTAGATCTGGTCGACGTACGACCAGTTGTACTGCCAGGCACCATCCCGGTTGCCGGCAATGATGCCGACATCGCGGTCGAAGATGCCGTGGAAACGGACGTACTGGAAGCCCGTGGCGCCCTTGACCTTTTCCAGGTCCTTCCGGTAGTCGTCACGCAAGGCCAGCGACGCCCTGCCCGAACCGTACATCTGTTCCCAGAAGTGGGGGAAGGGCTCGGTGCTGGCCGACGCATCGATGCGGATCTGTTCGGGCTTTTCGTCAGCGGCCTGGGCAACCAGGGGCAAGGCGAGTGCCAGGCAAAGGATGAGATGGCGGATAGTGGGCACGGATACTCCCCTTCAAGAGAACGACAGTTGGATATTGAGCCCCGCCTTGCCCTGCAATTGCAACAAGCCATCGTTGTCTGCCGTGGCATCGAAGGCCTTGCCGTCCATGAAAACGGATGTAACTACTTGTCCCGCCGGTACGCGAAGCGATAAAGAATTTTTTCGTTGGCAGATGAGCGATGCCGACGTGGCGCGTGAATCGGACCATGCAATGTCCACGATGAACCCGCCGCGGGCGCGCAGGCCGCGCACCGAGCCATCAGGCCACGACTTCGGCAGTGCCGGCAAAAGAGCCACTTCCCCGGCGTGGCTTTGCAGCAACATTTCGGCGATCGCAGCCGTACCGCCGAAATTCCCGTCGATCTGGAAAATGGGACCATCGTCCACGGGAAGCGTGTCGAACAGGTTGGCGCTGGTGTGATCCCTGAGCAACGTTGCAAGTGATGCAAAAGCCGCCTCGCCTTCGCCAAGGCGAGCCCACAGGGCCACCGCCCATGCACGGCTCCAGCCCGTTGAGCCACCACCATGGGCCAGCCGCCGTTCAAGCGCCACGCGCGCAGCAGCCGCCAGCTTGGGCGTACGGCGTGGCGTGAACTCCCGGCCCGGGAACAACGGGTACAGGTGGGACATATGCCGTTGCCCGGGCTGGCTTTCGGCGAAATCCTCCGACCATTCCTGCAACTGGCCAAAGCGGCCGATCCGGTACGGTGGCAACTTGCCATGCGCCACTTTCAGCTTCAGTACCAGGTCGTTGTCCACGCCCAGGATCTGCGCCACTTCGATGCAGTTGGCGAAAAGCTCGCCAAGCAACGCCACGTCCATGGTGCAGCCGGCACTGGTCTGCGCCACGGCGCCGTCGGGAGCTACGAATTCGTTCTCCGTGGAATACGATGGACACGTGGTCAGGCCACCCTTGCCATCGTCCACCAGCCACGCCAGGCAGAAAATGGCGGCGCCTTTCATCGCCGGCCACGCCTTGTCGCGCAGGAACTCCCTGTCGCCAGTGAACAGCCAGGCATCGTAGAGATGCGAGCACAGCCACGGGCCGCTCATGGCCCAGTTCGCCCAATACGGATCGCCGATGCCCTGCCCCACCGGATTCGCCGATGCCCAGATGTCGCTGTTGTGATGGCTCACCCAGCCGGGCAGTCGATAGGTTTCCCGTGCGGCGATATGCCCGGTATCAGCCAGAGTGGCGATGAAGTCGTGAAGTGGCGTGGCACATTCGGCAAGCGCGCAGGTATGCGCCGGCCAGTAATTCATCTGCAGGTTGATGTTGGTGGTGTAGTTGGCATTCCACGGCGGCCGCACCAGGTCGTTCCATAGCCCCTGCAGGTTCGCCGGCTGCGATCCGGGCCGGGAGCTGGCAATCAGCAGATAGCGGCCGTAGTTGAAGTACAACGCGAACAGCGAAGGATCGGGCCGGTCGGCAAGGTCGGCGCGGCGGCGGTCGGTGGGATCGGTTGATGGTGCGAGCTTGCCCAGGCGCAGGGACGTGCGCCGGAAAAGCGCCTGGTGGTCGGCGACATGACGATCCATGAGCGTGTCCAGGGACTGTTTGCACGCTTCGCCCACGTCGTGCCATGCCCTGGCAATCACCTGGCTAAGTGGCGTATCGGGCCTGCTCCGCGCTCCATGGAATCCGGTGGCGCCACCGATCACCAGCGTTATGGTGTCGGCACCGGTCACCACCAGCTTGCCATCGGCAACGGCAAGCGTGCCGCCCTCGTGCAGCAATCGCAGGCTCGTTGCGAAGAACATACCCTCGCCCACGACCTGGCTTTTTTCAACCGGATCAGGCGTGATCGGGCGGCCATTGCCACCGATGTGCGAAGCGGCCTTGCCCGTCAATTGCAGGCGTCCGTCGGCATAGACGCCAGTGGATCCCTTGAGCGCGGCATCCAGCGCGACCGTGGCATCGATGCTTCCCGCCCGGTCGGCGCCCAGGCGCACGACGATCACCCCATCGGGCGCGGAGACGAACACGTCACGACGGTACGCCACGCCGTCGGCGGTATATCGCACCGAAGCGCAGGCACGGTCCAGGTCAAGCTCGCGGCGGTATTCCGCTACCACGGATGCCGGCCGCATGCTGATCAGTACGTCGGCAAAGGGCTGGTACGCTTCATCGAAGCGCCCCTGCATCTGATGGGCAATGCGGTCGCCCAGGTGGTAGTCCGCGTGCGTGAGTACCGCGTCGCGAAGCGGCTGCAAATGATGGCTGGCGTCCGGGTTGTTGCCGTCGCGCGGATATCCCGACCACAACGTATCTTCGTTCAACGCCAGGTGTTCTTCCCAGGCGTTGCCATCCACGCCCCCGTGGACCATGACACCGAGGTGGCCATTGCCCAGTGGCAAGGCATCGATCCAGCGACTGGCTGGCCGGGTGAACCAGAGCATGGTTTCCGCGGCATTATCTTGCGACGCCTGGGCCGCCGCCGGTTCGGCGAGGCCACGGGACACCAGCGGCAGCAGGCCCAGCGAGCTGGCGCCGCGCAGGAAGGCGCGGCGCGATATCCGTTTCATGGTGGGTTTCCAGCAGCAACACAGCGCCCGTCCCGGGCAACCCCGGGATATTTGCACAATAGCCGCGTCCTGGCGGCCGAATGAGCCGGTGCCATGGTTCGTGTGGCGATGAGTTGCTCAGGTGCCTTACCCTGCGTGACCCATCGATCCAGCGCCATCACGATGTCGTGGTCGGCGTCCTGCGGCAACCCCGCGCGTGGCACTTCTTCATTGCCGAACGATGTCGCCCCCGGGCCGCCCCAGCAATGGCCCATGCCTGGCACCATGAACAGACGGGTAAAATCATCCAGGTTCGGCGATTCGTCATGCCGAGCCATGAAGTGGCCGACATCCTGGACGTATTCGATCGTGCCCCGCGGCGGCACGGCTGCATCGCCCCAGCCCTGGAACAATAACAGTTTGCCGCCATGGGCCCGGAATGCCCGAAGATCTGGATTGACCGCATCCAGGTACGGTGCCTCGCGTTGTTGCGCGGCGACCAGATCACGATGCAGATCGCTGGTTTCCGGATCCCAACCCTGCCCCTGGTAGACCAGGTCGGCGAAGTTGCTGAAGCCAAACTTGCGCTGCTCACCGCCTAGCACCCACAGCCTCCAGCTGCTGCCATCATCTTCCATGCCAGGCTCAAGGCCAGGATGTATGCGTGCCCCGGTCACCGGATCCACCGGGCCGGCGTAGAGCGCCCGCACGGTAGCCACCTGTGCAGCGGTCAGGCAG
This sequence comes from Pinirhizobacter sp., assembly GCF_036499745.1. Taxonomy (NCBI): domain Bacteria; kingdom Pseudomonadati; phylum Pseudomonadota; class Gammaproteobacteria; order Lysobacterales; family Rhodanobacteraceae; genus Pinirhizobacter; species Pinirhizobacter sp. The sequence goes on along the minus strand of NZ_DASYDG010000058.1, from coordinate 77,424 downwards.
TTGTCGCTGTCGTTGTCCTTGTCATTGCACTGGATGGCCGCAGGATCGACCCGGCAGCGCCGCGGATCGTCCACGATGCCGTCACTGGTACCGTCAAGCGCATCGCAAGCGGCAAGCGATGCTTTCTGGATCGCCGCCAGCTTCGAAACAGGCAGTGGCGCATGGCCGAGCACCCTGGCATTGGCAACGAACGCCGTCATCAAGTGGCTCCAGCGTGCCGCCGGCGCACCGTCCACGATGCCGTCGAAGTCGTTGGGAAAGCGTTGCGCCTGCATCAGTGCCTCCCGTCCACCATCCGAACAGCCGACGAAATACGCCTGGCGTTGCATACGGCCGTAATAGGCGGCAATCAGGCGGCGCGATAGCAGGAAAGTTTCATGGATGGCGCGATAGCCGAAGTCGCGGATCTTCTGCGGATGTCCCACGGTGAATCCGGCGGTGTCATCGGCCACGTGGCCATCGTCAGTGACTGCCGTGGCGTAACCGCGGTTGAGCGGGGTTACCAGCGCATAGGTGTAAACCTCACCGCCCCAGCCACCGCTGCCCTTTTGCAAGTACTTGCCGTTCCACGCTTCTACGGGTGGAAGCCACAGTTCGACGTGGATGTCCGAATCGGCCGTGGGGTGGCTTACTATCCGTACCGCGCAGTGTGCCCCGGCATGCGCCGCCAGACGATCTCCCCTGGCCGGGAAATCCAGGCCCGGCTGCATCGTGGCCGATTCAACCCTGGCATGCGCAAGCGCGACGCCGCCAAGGGCCTGGCAGGCGTCGTCCGCCATTGCGGGTAACGTGACGAGCGCCACGAGGACCAGGAGGCATATCCGTCCAGCCATGCTTCCTGTCTGTCGCAGGCCAAACTTGCCAGGCGTCCGCACATTGGCTAACGACGCAGTCACGGCGCTATTTGGCGCCCAAACCAACCACGACCGGGACGGTCGAACCCACCCGCTCGGTCTCGCGCTTGAAGAAATGCAGCGCCACCAGGACCAGGCTCATCGGCACCAGCGAAAAGTAAAATGCGGTGATGCCATTGAAATGCGCGAACACCAGGGCCGTGATGCGCGAGCCGAGCGTACCGCCGAGCGCTGAGAAAATGATGATGAGCCCCGTCATCGAAGCGTGGGCGTGCCTGGGCAGCGAACTGAGCGCCACCGAGTTGATCACCGGGTAGATCGGCGCCATCAGCACGCCGATCAGCGGAATCAGGTAGGCGGCGATTGGCGCACTCAACCAGCCGACGTTATCGACAATCACCACGCCTCGGGCTAGCGGCATCACCACCAGCACCAGCAGGCCCATGCCCACCACCGAAAGGTTCAGCAACAGGTGCCAGTGCACGCGGCGCAACACTTGCCCCGCCGCCAGGCGGCCGATGGCCGTGGCGCCGGCAAGGATGCTGGCCATCTGGATGCTCATCGCATGCGGCAGCTTCAGCACTTCGTTGTTGAACGTGGGTAGCCACGTGCTGAAGCTCTGCTCGATCAGCACATAGAAGAACGCCGAGATCAGGAACACGTACACCAGCGGCTTGCCCGCCAGCCGGAACATTTCCAGCGGCGTACCACGCACCGCCTTCGATGGATCCGCATGCGCCGCCGATTCGTCCAGGCGCGAGGTGGCAAGCAGGGCCACCACCAGCAGGCAGATCGCCGCCAGCACCCAGTACACGTTCAGCCAGATCGGGTTCGTGGGTGATGCATCGTCGATGAAGGCGCTGAATAGCCATCCACCCAGCAGCACGCCGGCCATGAACAGGCCTTCGATGGTATTGGTCAGGCGCGTATGCGCCGCGCGGTCTTCGGTCAACAGGCCGATGGAGGAATACACCGCCACCTTGGCCAGGGCAAAGGAAACACCCACGCAGCAGAACATCACTTCGGTGGTGTGGAAACCTGGAAACAGCGGCATCAGCACGCAGCCACCGGCCACCAGGGCAAGGGAAAGCATCATGGCCCTGCGGTATCCCAGTACCGGGAGCATCGAGGCCACCAGGAAGGACGTAACCGCGATCGGCAGGTCCTTGAAAAGTTCGAGCAGGCTCGCCGCGGGCTTGTCCACGCCGAAGCTCGAGATCGACTGCAGGATCACCACGCCGACGCTGTTGAGCAGCACCGCGAACACCATATAGATGAGCGCCAGGGCAATGAACATGCGGATGCGACTCATGGCGCCTCGACAGAAGGTGGCGGAAGTGACCGGGGGAATGACGTCCAGTAAAAAGCCCGGGCCGTCGTCGCCGACGGCCCGGGTGGCATTTCACCACATGATCAGAACAGGTACTTCACCTGCGCATTGACCTCGCGGCCTTCCAGCGGTCGGGCAAGGATCACACCATTCGAACCTGCGGCCGTACCGAAGATGCGGGAGTTGCTCTCGGTCAGGCCCAGCTCGTTGGTGATGTTCGTGCCCTGCAGGCGCACCTGCCAGTGTTCCTGGATGTTCGCCACGATGGCGAAATCGAAGGTGTGGTAGGTACCCAGCTGCTGCAGGCCGGAAATATCCTGCGTGTGCGGACCGACACGCGTGTACGACACCTGCGCCGTAATATCACCCCACGAGAACGGGAAGTGGTAACTGGGTGTCAGGATGTAACGGAAGGTCGGCTGGCGCTGCAGCTTCACGCCATTGATGAAGGTACAGGTGGTCAGGCCCGTCACCTGGTTGGTGTTCGGGATGCAGGCGTTGTAATGGGAATACTTGCCGTCGAGGTAGGCGGCGACGACCTGGACCTTGAAGTCCTTGGTCGGGCTGACCGCAGCGGCGATATTCACGCCCTTCGAATCCGAACCGTAAACCGCCTGCTGGTCCGTCAGCGGCGTGCCGTTAACGTCCGTCGGGGTGAACAGCAGGCCGCTGAACAGCCTGTGGTAGACGCTCATGTCGAGGAAGAACAGCTCCGACTGGTACTTGAAACCACCTTCGAAATTCTCAAGCTTCTGCAGCGGCGGGAAATTATCGACCGGGGATTGACCGCGGATGCCGTTGTCGAAGTCGCTGAAGTGGTAGCCCTTGTTCGCACGAATGTACACGCTCATGTTCGGAGCGATCTCGTAGTTGGCGCCACCGGTATAGGACGTATGCGTCTTGTCGTAATGCGGCTTGGTATAGGTGCCATTACATACCGGCACGGCATTGTCATACTTCGTATTGTTGTTGCCGTCCAGGTTGACGTTGGTCAGGTTGCAGACCTTGTTCGTTGCGTCCTGGTTCTCGGTGCGGGCGGACAAGTCGAACAGCCAGGGCCCCACGCGCCAGGAATCGGACAGGTAGAACGCCTTGTTGGTCGAACGACCCTGTTCGGTGATGTTGAAGCTGCCATAGTCCAGGAAGCCCTGGTTGTCGGTCAGCTGGTTGACCCCGTTGGCATCAACGTAGCTCACCGTGATCGGCTTGGCGTTTGGCGTGTTGCTCATGAGCATGGTGTTGCCCAGGTTCCACTTGTCATCGTCCCACGACTTGGACAGGTAGAGGCCCGCGGTCAACGTGTTGCCTTCGAACAATTCCTTGCTGAGACGGAAGTCGTTGTTCATGTTTCGCAAGTGTTTGTGGATATACCACCAACCCTGCTTGATCACGCTCTGGTTGCCGTCCACCACCTGGCCGTTCTTGTAGGTAGCCGTGGCCGAGCCGGCTGGAAGCTGCAGACCGCCGAAATCACCGGACAGGTTGTACAACTCGTCGTTCAACGTCGCCGGGTTGGTACCTGAGAACAAGGCGTTGGTGTCGACATCGCCTCCCATCACCAGGAATTTATCGGAAATGCTCCAGCCGTCGCCCAGGTCGTTGTCGAAATTCAGGCCGGCGAAGTTCACCTTCGCGCCGCGGCCGTTGGCAAGGTTGGCATGCGTACCGCCGCCGGGGTAACCGGGAAGCGTAACGTGCTGGATGTCCTTGCTGTAGTACGTGTCGGTCAGGGGGTCGAAGCCCGGGTATGAATGGAAATTGTGCGTGCCGTCCTGAATCAGCGGGATCGGCGTGATGAACTGGTTCTTGTCGTTCAACGCGCGCGCCCAGAACGTGAGGGTGCCATTGTCCATGTCGTGCGACAGGGTGGCGGTGAGCTGGCCGCCCTTGTCGGCGTCGTATTGCGGGTCGCGCACACCGTCGGACTTGCGGTAGAAGCCGCCGATGCTGCCGTACCACCGATCGGCCACCTTGAAGCCATAGAAGCCGTCGGCGCGCCACAGGCCTTCATTGCCATAGGTCACGCCGATGCTGCCTGAGGGCTGGTCGGTGCCGGTCTTCAGGATGAAGTTTTCCGATGCACCCATCTGGCCGTCGGCGAACACCACCGCTGGGCCGCCCTGGATGATTTCCACGCGCTGGACAGTGTCATCCAGGCGGAAGATCGAGGTCTGCTCGAAGAAGCTCAGGGTGGGAAAGCCGTACAGTGGCGAACCCATCATCTGCACCGTGTTGAACGGCGCATCGCCACCGCCGGGGAAGCCGGCAATTTCGATGTTGGCGCCAGTCTGGCCGCCGGTAGATTCCGGCCACAGGCCCGGGGATATCTTCAGCAGGTCCGCCGTGCTCTTCGGGTTGGCGAGCTTGATGGCCTCTTCATTGGCCACGGTGATGTTGTAACTGGTGTCGATCTTCTTCAGGCCGCCATTGGCCGCGTTACCGGTAACCACCACCTGGTCAAGCTGCTTGGCCTGGGAGGCGTCCGCGGGAGCGGGCGGCGGCGGCACGGGCTGGGAAGCGCCGGCCGGAACGGGCGGCTGGTTGGCCGCGTTGGTGTCTTGCGCCATGGCGGCGCCGGAAGCCAGGGTCGCGGCAATAGCTGCCGACAACACGAGGCGGGTCAGTTTGGTCTGCGATTTCACGGTCTATCCTCCCCAGGGTTAACTATTAATGCGCTATATCGCCGGCGTTGCCGACATTGCGCTCTCTTCCCGCCTGATATGTTTGATGAAACTCAAGTCGAGTTCGGCGACGCTCGACAGCACCACATGGGCATCGGCCAGTACATGGGGCTGTCCGATGCCCACCGCCGCCATCCCCGCGGCCAGGATGCTGGCAATGCCAGCCGCGGCGTCCTCCACGCCCAGACACTCCTGCGGGTCCACGCCGAGGGCGTTTGCCGCACTAAGGAATATTTCCGGATGGGGCTTTGAGTTGCCGATCAGTCCGGCATCCACGACATGGTCGAACAGCGTGGCTATACCCAGCCGATCCAACAGCAAGGGGGCATTACGGCTGGCCGATGCCAGGCCCACCTTCAGCCCTTGTCGACGTGCCGCCTCGATGGCCTGCCGCGCACCGGGAAGCAGATCGTGCGGACCCATCACTTGCACCTGGGCCTTGTAATAGTCGTTCTTGCGTTCGGCCAGCGCGAATTTTTCTTCCATGCTGAAGGCGCGCCCGGCGTTCTCCAGCAGGATGTCGAGCGATCCCATGCGGTCGACGCCCTTGAGCCTTTCACCCAGGCCTTCACCGAACGACACGCCGATTTCCCCGGCCAGCCGTTTCCAGGCCGCATCGTGCACTACGGCGGTATCGGCGATCACGCCGTCCAGGTCGAAGATCACCGCCTTCAGTGGGCGCGCCAATGCGGGCGGCGCCGGTTGTGCCGGCAACGCCAGTCGCACCGATTGCCCGGCTTCAAGGATCTGCGGCACACCACCATGGGCGAAAGCCAGGCGCTCGCCACGGGTAAGGGTATACAGCACGCCCGAGGCGTCCACTTCCACGCGCAGGTGGCAGCCCTGCCAATGCAGGCCGAAGCGATAATAATTCCATGCCTGGGGTAATTGCGGCGCCAGCCACGGCTTGCCGTGGCGCACCCGCAGGCCACCAAAGCCCCAGGTCAGCGCCAGCTGGCTGCCGGCCATCGCCGCCATGTGCACGCCGTGCGCGGCGTTGCCATGCAGGTCGTCGAGGTCCACGCGCAGCGTGTCGAGGAAATAATCGTAAGCCTTGTCGGCATAGCCCACTTCCGCCGCCATCACCGCGAACGTCGACGCCGACAGCGTCGAGTCATGCACGGTGACACTTTCGTAGTAATCGAAGTTGCGCCGCTTGGCGGCCACGCCAACATGCTCGCCGGCAAGCATCAGCGCCAATAGCGCATCGGCCTGCTTGCACACCTGGTAACGGTAGATGGTCAACGGATGCAGGCGCAGCAGCAGCGGCTGCTTGCCGGTGGCGTCCTGGAGGTTTGCCGGTAGCCGCGGCTTGTCGAGGAAGCCGTCGTCCTGCGGATAGATATCGAGCGCCGGATCGGTGGGCAGGTACATCATGGCTGCGGCGTGCCGCCACTGGGCTACCTCAACGTCGTCAAGGTCCAGGCGCGCTGCCAACGCATCGAACCGCGCCGGGTGCTCCTGGGCCATCCAGCGCGCGGTGCCCGCGGCATCGGCCAGGTGCCGCTGCGCCATGCGGTTGGTATAGAAGTTGTTGTTCACCAGGGCCGAATATTCGTCCGGCCCGGTCACTTCGTGGATGCAGAACGCGCCATCGCGGCGGTCACTGAAGTGACCCACATCGCGCCATACGCGTGCTGTCTCGAAGAGGATCTCGGCGCCCTCGTCCAGCATGAAGCTGTCGTCGCCGCTGACATCCCAGTAATGGCGAACCGCCCAGGCCACGGCGGCGTTGATGTGGTACTGCGCGGAGCCTGAAGGAAAATACGACGAACACTCATCACCACTGATCGTACGCCACGCGTACAGCGCACCGGTCGCGTGGTCCATTTCACGGGCATGCGCACGGGCGCGATCGAGCGTGCGATACCGGTACGCCAGCATGTTGCGCGCGATCTCCGGCGCGGCCGGTGCGAGGGCCGGCAGCATGAAGGCCTCGGTATCCCAGAAATAATGCCCCTCGTAACCTTCGCCAGTGAGGCCCTTGGCGGCCGTACTGCCCCGGCCATCGCGCCCGGACGACTGGTAAAGATGGAACAGGTTGAAGCGCAGGGACTGCTCCACCAGGGCGTCGTCGCAGCCAAGGTCCACTTCATCCCAGAAACGCTCCAGCGTACCGGCCTGCAACGCCAGCAGCGCCGGGAAACCCATCGCGCCGGCGCGGTCCAGTACCGCTTCAGCCATGGCGTGCAAGTGGGCAGAAGCTGCGCCTTCACCCGGATCGGTCCACGCATAGCCGACGTTCTTCTCGATCGATACGCCCTGCCCTGGCCCAAGCGTGCCATTGAACGCCTGCACCACGCCCCGGGCGGTGGGCATGCAGGCGCCGATGGCAAGGTCGCCCTCGATCACACGGTGGCGCTGCGCGCACACCAGTGAAATATCACTGTGGGTGGTCCGCTGCATCACCCAGGCCGATCGTTCGTCGGCATGGGCGGCGACCAGGTGCAAGCCGCCTTCGATCTGCGCACCGATGCGTGGATCGTCGCCCTGCTCCACCGGCGCCTTGCCTGCGTCGATGGACGATTCCAGGGTGATGGGGCCTGTGTAGTCCACCGAGATCACCTGGTAGCGCATCGCCAGCAGGCCTGGCTCGTCCAGCGCGGCAAGACGTTCGGCGACGATGTCCAGCCTCTGCCCCGACGCGCTTCTCCAGCGCAGGGTGCGCCGGAAGGCGCCGCGCCGCATGTCCAGTTCCCGGGCAAAGTCCAGCCATTCGCCGTGCGCCAGATCGACCAGGGTGTCGCCCAGACGCAAGCGGATGGCGGTGCCGTCGGCCACCGGAACGCGGGTATCGGTATGCCGGGCAAAACCTGAGAACCGCTCGTGATAGTGGATCGGCGAGCGCTCCCACACGCCGGCAAGGAAGGTCCGCTGGCTGTGGTTGCCACCTTCTTCCAGGCCACCGCGGACACCCAGCGCACCATTGGCGACGGCGAAGAGGCTTTCTTCCTGGGCAAAAGTCGCAGGGTCGACGCCCGGCCGACGCAGCACCCACGGATCGCATTTCCCTATGCTGGGAATTTCTGCCAAGGGAGCGATGGCGCTGATCGGCACGTTAACGGATTCCCGGCACGTCGTTGTTATCGATATCATCACCTGTAAACGATTGCATCGGCGCCACAGGCGAGCGAACTGTGCCAGCGATTGTTATCGATATCAAGCCATCCGAACGGCCATCTTCACGTGTGCGTCACGTCCTTGTTACATATTGCAGCGCACCATAAAAGGTTGGCTGAATTCCTTGCGCCGATAGGGCACCATGGCCCGCGGCCAGGCAGCCGACTGCACACAGGGAGAACCAGGCCGTTGAGCCGGACGACTAAAGCCACCCCAGGTCGCGCGCCGCCGTCCAGCCCCACCATGGCCGACCTGGCTCGCCTATCTGGTGTGTCGAAGATCACCGTTTCACGTGCCCTGGGCGACAGTCCGCTGGTGAATGCGCGGACGCGTGACCGCATCCAGTCGATTGCGCGCGAACATGGCTACAAACTGAACGTGAACGCGCGCAACCTGAGGCTGCGCCGCAGTCATACCGTTGCCGTGATCGTGGAGATGAAACCCACGGCGCAGCGCGGCATGTTCGACCCCTACCCTTTGGCCCTGCTCGGCGGTATTTCCCAGGAGCTCACCGCCGCCGGTTACAGCGTGCTGTTGACCACGCGCCAGGGTGCCACGGTCGCCGCGGTACAGGCGGCCGATGGCCTGATCCTGCTTGGCCAGGGCGCGAACCAGGAAGCGGTGCGTCGTTTCGACCGCCTGGGCCTGCCGATGGCGGTGTGGGGCGCAACGTCGGTGGCCGGTTCCCACGTCACCATCGGTAGCGACAACCGCGGCGGCGGCGCGTGCGTGGCTGAGCATTTCTTCGCCCTGGGAAGGCGGCAGCCTATCTTCATCGGCAATCCCAGCCATCCGGAAATATTCGACCGCCTCAACGGGTTTGTCGACGCACTGGTCGCACGCGGTATCAAGCCGTTGCTGCTCAAGCGGGATGAGTTCACCCCCGAATCCGGTGCGGAGGCAGTTCAAGCCGTGCATGCCCGCGGCGTGGCCTTCGACGCCATCTTCGCCTGTAACGACCTTTTGGCCATGGGCGCCATCCGCGCCACCGTCGCCCTGGGCAAGTCCGTTCCACGCGATGTTTCGGTGGTGGGCTACGACGACATGCCCGCCGGCGCCACGTTCCTTCCCGCCCTGTCCACCGTGCGCCAGGACTGGCAGCTCGGCGGCACGCTGCTGGCGCGCAAGGTACTTGGATTGATCGGCCATCAGGATGCCGAATCGGAAAGCCTGCCGGTGGAACTGGTGGTCCGCGGTACCTGACATCCTTTGACTGACGGCCAACCCCGCGTCGTTACGCCAGAAGAAACAATGCGTCCGCGCCGCGCGCATTTCCATCGGGTCTATCGCACCCTACATTGGACGCATGGACACCATGAATATCCAGCCCGCCCCTGTCTTCTTCATCTCGCATGGAGCGCCCACCTTCGCCCTGGAGCCTGGCCAACTCGGGCCGGTGCTCACAGCGGCTGGCATGCGCATGGGCGCACCCAAGGCCGTGCTCGTCGTTTCGCCGCACTGGACCACGCGCGGCGTGCGCGTAGCCAGTACACCGACACCCGACACGATCCACGACTTCGGCGGCTTTCCCGAGCCGCTCTACCAGTTACGCTACGCGGCACCGGGTGCGCCGGACTGGGCAGCGCATGCCGTGCAACTGCTGGTATCGGCGGGCTTCGCCGCCGAGCCCGACGCCACGCGCGGCCTTGACCACGGCGCATGGGTGCCGCTGCGCTATCTATTGCCTGCGGCGAACACGCCGGTGTTCCAGGTATCCATGCCGCGCGACTTCGATGCCACGGGCGCCTGGCGCATGGGCCGCGCGCTGGCGCCCCTGCGTGCGCAGGGCGTGGTCATCGTGGGTTCGGGCAGTCTCACCCATAACCTTTACGAAGTATTCCACGGCGGCAAGGAAGCGCCCTATGCGAGGGAATTCGCCAGCTGGGCGACCCGCGCAGTGCTCGCAGGCAATACCGATGCACTACTGCATTACCGCGGGCAGGCGCCATTGGCTGAACGCGCACATCCCACACAGGAGCATTTCCTGCCCCTGGTGGTGGCCGCCGGTGCCGCCAGCGAAGGGGAATCGGCGCAGTTGCTTCCCGGCGGCATGACCTACGGCGTGCTGGCGATGGACTCTTATGCCTGGGGCCTGCCCCTTCCTGACGCTGCTTGAGCCACAATGGCCGCCACCGCTGTATCGCGGCGATCATGGCGAGTCGATGAAGGGAAGGAAGTGGATACACGTGGGCCTGGCGCTGGCGTTGCTGGCGCTGGCCATCGGTACCCTGGTGCACGTGTCCAGGACCATGTCCTGGACGAGCTTGCACAAGGCCTTCGCCAATACCTCGTGGTCGAGCATGCTGATCGCCTTGGCCGCCACGGTAGTGAGCTTCGCCGTTTTGGCTCTGTACGAACGCTACGCCACGCAGGCGGTGGTTCCCAGGCGCATCCCCCTTGGCCAGTCACTGTCCGTGGGCTGGATGGCCCATGCGCTATCGAACACGCTGGGCTTCCATGCCTTTACCGGCGGTGCCGTGCGCTACCGCGCCTACAAGGCTCGCGGCCTCACCGCGATCGACATCGGCAGCATCGTCACCCTGGTCGGCATCAGCGTGGGATTGGGTTCGGGCGGCCTGCTGGCGATCACCATGATGATTGCACCGGAAGATCCCTGGACCCACCGTGTGGCCGGGGCGATCATCGGCGTCGCACTGCTTGCCACCATCTGGTGGCTGCCCGCGGCCAGCGGCAAGAAACCGTTCCGTCACGTCACCGTGCCGCACATCCGCCGCACCTGGCTTGCGCAACAGCTGGTGTTGGGTCTCGTTGAAGCCACGGCGGCGGCCATCGCCTTCTACATCCTGCTGCCTGAAGGCGCGGTGCCCAGTTTCACCGGCCTGGTGCCGGTGTTGGTGATCGGCGTGCTGATCGGCATCGTCAGTCATTCGCCCGGCGGCCTTGGCGTGTTCGAGGCCACGGTGCTTGCCGCCTTGCCTTCGGTACCTGGTGAGGAAGTGCTCGCCGCGCTCGTGCTCTACCGCCTGATCTACAACCTGCTTCCATGCGTGGCGGCGGTGATGGTGTTCAGCTGGCAATATTTCCTGCGCAAACGCCTGGCCAACCAGCCGGCACCCGGCGAAGCCTGAGTCCATTCGGGCAAGGTTCCTTAGTTGGAGGGCGGATAGTTCTTCAACAGGCGTCGCTGGCGGAGAAACAACCCGGCGAGCCTGCGTCCGCTGACCGGTGCATTGCCGCGGGCCCGGGCGATCGCACCTAAGCGAAACAACATCCGTTGCTTGGCGAAGACGATGCGGTAGACCTCGGCGATGCCATAGCGTGGATCCCACGCATGCACGGCCTCGGAACCGGCACCGTTGACCTCCATGATGGTGAATTCACCCGCGGCAAGCGCCGCCGGGGTGGTGTAGCGCACATCGAAACGGCCGACCTGGAAATCGCCCATGTCCCGGGCGATCGCGTCCACTTTCGCATCCAGCGCCGCAGTTCGCAGCCGGGTGCCATCTTCGTAGCCACCACCGACACGCGTGGAAGCCACGGTTGCCACCCGCACCTCTTCGCCCATCGCAGGAACATATCCTGGATCGAACGTCGCAGCATGCTGCGAATCCTCCATGCCGCGCCGCGCACGGATATCACGGCGCACAAGGGTACCCATGTTGTCCACGCCATTGCCGACGACACTCGGGAACGCACGCAGCAGGATGGCTACGACCCGGCCACTCGGCTGTCCTGGTTCCCGTACGTAGAACAACCCCGCTTCCCCGGGTTCGTCCAGGTACCGCTGCAGGATGAAATCCTCATCGGCAGGAAATCGATCGAGGTAATCGGCAAGTCCGGCATCGTCGTCGATGCGCCGCACCCCGAAGCCACACCAGCCGATCTCCGGCTTGGCAACCACGGGATAGGCCAACCCCGCCTCGCGGAGCCTTGTCGCCAGATCCATCCAGTTGCAACCGGTGAGCTTCGAGCAGGTGATGAACGGCGCAGTCGCCGCGGTGGCCACCGGCCCCATGGCACGGAAGTATTCCGATTTCCCTTCGCCAAGCAGACCACCGGCGGTGATGCCCGGATTCAGTGCCGAAGGCAACGTCAGGCTGCGATAGCCGATACCGAGCCAGAACCACTGGACCACCATCGGCACCAGGTTCAACCATTTGGGCAGGCGCTCGAAGCGGCCGATCCGCGGCGCCGTTTCCAGCGGCCGGGCCAGGCTACGGCTGACCTCAGTCATTGTCGCGCACCTGGTAATCGATCGGTTTGTAGGCAAAGTTGTTTGACTGCCCGGCCGAGCAGGCGGTAAGCCCCACGATCAGGTCCATCTGCGCTTCGAACACGGTGCAGTCACCGGGCCGGCTAAGCGGCGCTTCCACCGTGATGCTGCCATCGGCGTGCACCGGGACATTCATGAACACATTGAACGCTACTGGGATCTGGTCGCCGAGGATGCCATAGGGCGCCAGGGCCGCGGCGAGGTTGCCGAAGCATCCCTGGTGCGGCTGGGTATCGCCGTAGAGTTTGCGGAACATTTCCTTCGAACAGGGCGTAAGCAGGAAGTCGTGCCTGCCGACGTGGTCCTCGCCGATACGGAACATGGCGCGGCTGCGATTGGAATAAAGTTCATCTCCGGTGGAAAGATAGATCTTCCCCGCGTAGTCGATGCTTCGGCCCGAGGAGATGACCTCGCCGATATCGTGCAGGTTATAGGCAACCAGGTCCGCCACCTGCTCGCCGAATGGATCAGTCACGATCAGCCGCTGGCCGGCCTTCATCGTGAACGCAACGCCGCTGCGGGGGAGGATGCGGGGCATGAATTTCCTGTGACGGGGGATTCACACCCATGCTAGGGCCGCCTGGCGCAACTCCCCGTGAAATAAAAACGGGCGCCCGAAGGCGCCCGCTGTGGTGGTCCGTCACCGTTTCCCATCCTTGGGGCCGCGGCGTCCTTGCCGCGGTGTATCCCCGGGTAACGGATCAGTCACCCAATACGACGCCCATGCCCACGCGGAAGATCGGCGTATCACCCGCGGCGGCCGACATGCCGGCGTTGAAGTTCACACGGCCGGAGTCGTTCCAGCGAGATACACCCACACCCAGCGCGGACTCACCGCGGTAGTTGGCCACGCCAGCGTTCAACACCGTCTTGCCCGGCATGTACGGCGTGACATTGATCAGCGCCGCGGAGGCGGCGATGCCCTTGTTCGCCTGGCGCTGCACTTCACCGATGCGACGGTTCACCGAATCAAAGCGATCGTCGGTGTAGCGGTTGGCCGTGGCCAGAGCGTCCTGCACCTGGCCCCAGTTGGCCGCATCCGTACGCTGCGTACCGGCCGCCACGTTGGAGATCTGGCGCTCGTTGCCTACCGAACCCACCGACACCGTGTCGGCACGATCAGCCACGGATCCGGCACCGATGGCCACCGAGTTGTCGGCCGAAGCCGAGGCGCCGGTACCCACCGCAACGCTGTCCTTGCCCGTAGCCGAGGCCGGCCCACCATCGCCATTGGCGGCAAAGGCCGGATCGCGACCGCCCTCGCCAGTACCCGGCGCCGGCAGCGGGGTGACCGGGTCATTACCGGGCGCACCGTTGTTCTCGATGTTGGTCACGCGGTCGCCGATGTTGTTCACCTGGTCCTGCAGGATCCACAGCTGGCTGCCGTTGATGGCATCGGTGCTGGTGGAAGACACCAGGCCCGCCATGACATTGGTCAGCTTCGTGCCGCCCAGGCCACCAAAGGTGACCGAACCACGGTTGGAGCCAGCGTCGTAAACCACGGCGTCAAGCGTGCTGCCGTCGCCACCCACCAGACCGGCGGCCTTCAGCTGGCCCACGTTGACCGCATCGGTGTCGTCCGTGCCCGCCGCCACGTTGATGATCTGGCGCTCACTGCCCTTCGAGCCAACCGAGACGGCGTTGGCACGGTCGGCCACGGAGCCGGCACCCAGGGCCACGGCGTTGTCGGCCACGGCCTGGCTGCCCGCACCGATCGCCACCGAGCGGCTGCCAGTGCTGACCGCGTCATCGCTGCCATCGTTGGCGCCATCGGCCTTGAAGTAGCGCGTATCGCCCGCACTCGCATTGGCGATTTCGTTGCGCAGCTGCGACACGTTCACCGCATCGGTGCCATCGCTACCTTCGGACACGCCCTTGAGCTGACGCGTGCCCTCGGTGCCGGTGAAGTCGACCACCGTACCGCCGGCGGCACCCGCCACCGTCACGATCGCATTTGCACCGGACTGCTGGACCAGACCCACCGAGCCGTTGTTGATGCGGTCGCCCAGGTCGATGATGTCGCCTTCGTTCGTCGTCACGCGTCCGTCTAGGCTGGTCGTATTGGCATTGAGCTGACCCAGTGCATCGCCCACGTTGTTCACGGCCTTGTTGCCACCGTTGTCCAGGTCGGCCACGGTGTACTGCGGACCGGTGATGGTGCCGTTGGCATTGAACGTCGCGCCACCACCCAGTGCCGCGATCGCCGGCTTGAGCTGCTGCACGTTTACCGCATCGGTATTTTCCGTGCCGTTGGTGACATTGATGATCTGGCGGGTACCGTTGCCGATCGACGGTCCCATGCCCACCGATACCACGTTGTCGCGATCGGCAATCGAATCACTGCCCAGCGCAACAGAGTTCTCGCCGCTTGCCCTGCTGTTCGCGCCGATGGCCACCGTTCCCTCGTTGGTATTTGCCTGCGCGCCGAAACCGATCGCAATGCTGTGCGCACTCGTTGCATCGGAGCTTGCGCCCATGGCCACCGCACGCGAACCAGATGCGACCGCATCGTCGCTACCATTGTTCAGGCCCTCGGCTTTGAAGTAACGCGTCGCCGTGCTTACGTTGTTCTGGAGGTTGGTGATATCACCCTCGTTCTTGGTCACACGGCCGTCGATGGTGGTGATGTCACCCTCGTTCTTGGTGACACGGGTGCCCAGGTCGACGATGCCACCCTCGTTGATCGTGACACGGCCGTCGACGTTGCCGAGGGCATCGCCAACGTTGGTGTACGTGTTGCCGCCAACAACATAGGTCGGGCCCGTTATCGCACCCGTGGTCGAATCAATCGACGCGCCGCCGCCCAACGCATCCACCACTGGCGTGAGCTGACTCACGTTCACCGCATCCGTGGGGGCAACACCCGCTGTCATGTTCACCACTTTGCGAGTGATTGCACTGGTACCGACCGACACGGTATTGGCTTGCGTCGCCGAGCTACCTGCGCCAAGAGCCACGGAGTTGGTAGCGGTAGCACTGACGCTGCTTGAAGCACCCAATGCCAAACCACCGGTAGCCGCAGAATCCACTTTGGCACTATTGCCCACCGCAACGGCGTTAGCAGCAGCGGCAGTGGCACGAATGCCCATCGCAGTCGCTGAATTGCCACTGGCGTTGCTCTGGTAGCCGACCGCAGCGCCTCCATTACCGGAGATCGATGTCATGCCGACTGACACGCCAAAGTTGGCATCGCTGCCAGCGCCACCCGTTACGGAAGATACCGACGCCTTGGCTCCATCACCGATGGCCACAGAACCTGAGGCATAGGCTGCGGTATTGCTACCTACGGCTACCGAACCATTGGGGTTGGCTCCATTGAGCGAGCTGGCGTCGGCGTAAGAACCATTGCCGATAGCCACGGCGCCATTGCCATTGCTATTGATCGCCTTGTTCGCCACCGCGCCACTGCCCATGGCGATGCCATGTTGACCCATCGATTTGGCATTCGAACCAATGGCCACCGAGTTAGCACTGTCGGCCATAGCTGCCTTGCCCAGGGCCGTGCCATTCAAGCCGTTGACCTGCGCATCGTTGCCCAGGGCAATACCCGACGCGCCTGCGGCGGCGACACCCGAGCCCGAACCGATGGCGACGCTGTCGGTGGCGAACGCTTCACTGTCGTTGCCGATCGCCACTGCGTACCGCTGCGTGGCCTGCGCATTAACGCCCATCGCCGTCGTGCTGTCGCCGCTGGCAGCCGCCTTCCAGCCCAGGGCGAACGAATAGGTACCCGATGCGACGCTGTCCCTGCCTATCGCGGTGGCGCTCGTGGCAGTGGCCTTGGCACCGGCGCCCACGGCCGTGGCATACGTATTCGTGGTGGACGTCGTGCCAGCCACGGCACCCTGGCCAATGGCGGTGTTGGTGGCGTTGCCCTTATCGTCAGCGTCACCGGCCACGTAGAAAGGCGTCATCAGCTGTTCACTGGAAGTTGGCATGCAGCCGGTTTCGTGCGGATCTTCGCCAGCCACGCACGAGGGCATGGTGATGTCGGCGGCGTAAACGCTGGGCGCGCCGATGCCTGCCATCGCGCCGATCACGGCGAGCGAAAGCATGGCGGTCTTCAGGGAGGACTTCTTCTTGCGGCCCTTGGCCAGTTCGGAGGCAACGACCCACTTGCCGAGGGTCACGTTCCAGACGATGCGATAGATGGTGTTCATGATGGTTATTCCCGATTGCGATGAATGTCGTGCGCTGCACGGCGCACTGGCAATTCACAAGGGGGAGTCCGTCCTGGACGCCGGGGGTGCGCGTGGGATGGTTCGAGTCCGTCGAGCCAGGTTGTCCCACGTACTTGCGAAGGCGTCCGGCAGGGCAATAATCCCTGTCGGCGAACGCATCCTCGCCGGGGGGCGCCACGGGGGACATGGAAGGAAGCTCAAATTCCCCCAGACACGAAAACGGGCCGGCAAGGATGCCTCGCCGGCCCATATTTTTCATTTTATTTCAATTACTTACGAACCATTCCCACGAATGGAATTTTTCTCAATCTGAGCGTCTGGAACGCACATAATCGAAGATCTGGGCGTCACTGGTGAGCCCCAGCTTGCGCATGGCGCTGGTCTTCTGCTGGCTCACGGTGGACATCCCGCGCGAGGTGGAACGGGCGATCTCGGTGACGCTCATGCCTTCACTGAAAAGCTTCAGGATCTGAAGCTCACGCGGCGACAGCCCTTCCAGGGTCGCCGCCCGGATATCCATGGAGCGCCGCTTGCCAGCCACCGCATCGACGTTCTTGCTTAGATAACGGTCCCGGCGATGGGCCGCAAGGATGGCCTGCGGAATCTCATTGACGTCGCTGGTCTTGTCGACCAGGCCGGTCGCCCCGGCATCGATCATCTCCCGGTAGAGCGCGGCATTCATCACCGCGGTGACCACCACGATGGGCAGTTCCGGCCACGCCGCGCGGATGTCATCGATCAGGCTCAGGCCGTCTCGATGACCCTCCCCCGGCATGCGGTAATCCGTTACCAGCACATCGCACGGCGTGTGTGCCAGCAGTTCGAGCAGGCCCTGGGGCGAAGTGGCTTCGCCCACCACCTGGCCCACCCCGGCCTGGCGAATGGCAACGCTGATGCCAGCCAGGATGACTGGATGGTCATCGGCCACGATGATCCGGATATCCATTTTTCCCCCGATCGGGTATTCCAGGTGGGCCGCGTCAGGTCGGCGACGGGGATTCTGCACCCTGATTGCCGGGTCCTTCCAGCGAAGCAATCTCAAAACGCCCAGCCGGGTATCGGGCAGTGGTTGTTTTCGAAAGGAAAAACAAAGCGCCGCTTTCTAGAATTCCACAGTTTATCCGGGCCGATGCCCATGGAGCCTCCCAAGGTGTCTGAAGAAAACCGCCGGACCCTCTGGCAGCGCTTCCGCCCGTTGATCTGGCTGGGCGCGTGTTTCGTGCTGATCCAGCTGGTCATCCGCATCGTGCTGCTGGTAGCGGCTCATGCCGACGTAACCGCCGGATCCTGGCCCCGGGTGTTCGGCCTGGGCCTTGGCTACGACCTCATCGTGTTCGTGTACCTGGCGTGGCCGGTACTGCTTTACCTGTGGCTGGTGCCGCGGCGGGTGTACCTGTCGAAGGTGCAACGTTGGCTCACCCTCATCTTCAGCTTCGCGTGGCTGTACACGCTGATGTTCATCGCCCTGTCCGAATGGACATTCTGGGGTGAATTCGCCACACGCTTCAATTTCATCGCCGTGGACTACCTCATCTATACCACCGAGGTCATAGGCAACATCCGCGAATCGTATCCCGTGGTCCGATGGATGACGGAACTGGCGGTGGTGGCATTGGTGCTGATATGGCTCACCCGCCGGACACTCGCCCCGCGCGACGACGGCAGCCGTTTCAGCGCGCGGAGCCTCGTGGTGCTGGCGTGGCTGGTTGTCACCGTGGCGGTATCTTTTGGCGTAACGTCGGCGGCAAAAAATACCAGCGGCAACGCCTACGTCGACACCCTGTCGGGCAATGGCATCTACGAATTCGTGGCTGCCTTCCGCAACAGCCGGCTGGATTACCCGCATTTCTACAGGACCCTTCCCGATGCAGAGGTTGCCGCCACCCTGCGCAAGCAGCTGAAGACACCCGATGCCACGTTCGTCTCGGACGATCCGAACGATATCGCCCGCAAGATCACCCATGCAGGCCCTGAAAAGCACCTCAATGTCGTGCTGATCAGCGTGGAGAGCCTTTCGGGCGAATACCTGCGGTCACTGGGCGGCACTCGGGATGTCTCCCCCAACCTCGACGCGCTGTCGTCGCAAAGCCTGTTCTTTACCAATCTTTATGCCAACGGCACGCGCACGGTGCGCGGCCTGGAGGCGCTCGCATTGAGCGTGCCGCCGACCCCTGGCGATTCGCTGGTCAAGCAGAAGGGCAACGAGAACCTCAATTCCCTGGCCGACATCTTCAACGAGCGCGGCTACGAGTCGAAGTTCGTCTACGGTGGCTACGGCTACTTCGACAACATGAACTACTTCTTCGCCCACAACGGCTACGGCGTCGTAGACCGCACGGCGATCGGCAAGGACATCACCATCCATAGCGAGAATGTCTGGGGGGTGGCCGACGAAGACCTCTACACCCTGGCCTTGCAGCAGATGGACAAGGCACAGGCCGACGGCAAGCCGTTCTTCCTGCATATCATGACCACGTCGAACCACCGGCCCTTTACCTTTCCCGAAGGGCGGGTGCAGGGCAGGCAGGGCACGCGCACCGGTGCGCTCCGCTACAACGACTGGGCCATCGCCGACTTCATCAAGCGGGCCCGGGCAAAGCCCTATTTCGACGACACGGTATTCGTGATCACCGCCGACCATTGCGCCGCCAGCGCGGGCAAGAGTTCGATCCCGGTGAACCGCTACCACATCCCGCTGTTGATCTACGCGCCGAAGTGGATCACACCGCGCCACGAAGACCGCCTGATGTCGCAGATCGACATCGGTCCCACCCTGCTGGGCCTGCTCAACTTCAGCTATACCAGCCATTTCTTCGGTTACGACCTGATGGCGCTTGAACCGGGCCGGGAACGGGCATTTCCCTCCACCTACCAGAAGCTGGGCTATATCCACGGCGATCGGATGACCGTGCTCTCTACCCAGCAGAGCGTGGAACAGGTCAAGCCGGATTTCCGTACGGGTGAAGCCACGCCGGTGCAAGCGGTGGATACCGACGACGTCACGAACGCCATCGCGGCCTACCAGGGTGCGGCTGCGATGTTCAAGGATGGCCGGATGCATCACAAGCCTTGATAGCGGCCGGGTCAAGGCCTATTTATGCTTCAGCCGTGACCCGCCCCTTCGCCCACCTCGAAGCCTTCATCGACCGACACCCGCGCCTGCTGGTACTCACTGGCGCCGGGTGCAGTACCGATTCGGGTATTCCCGACTACCGCGACGTGGACGGCGCCTGGAAGCGAAAACCACCAGTGACCTTCCAGGCCTTTACCGGTAACGACACCACGCGGCGCCGCTACTGGGCACGAAGCCTGGTGGGCTGGCGCTACTTCGGCATGGCCGAACCCAATGCTACGCACCGGGCGTTGGCGAAGCTGGAAGAACACGGCAAGGTCAGCCGCCTGGTCACGCAGAACGTCGACCGCCTGCACCAGAAGGCGGGCAGCTGCGACGTGGTGGACCTGCACGGCCGTCTGGACATCGTGCGGTGCCTGGCTTGCCGGCATTCGATGGGCCGCGACGGCTTCCAGGCTGACCTTGAAGCGCTGAACCCCGATTGGGTTTCCCTTGACGCGCTGCGGGCGCCCGATGGCGACGCCGACCTGGAAGGCCTGGACTTCGACGCTTTCGCCATCCCGCCCTGTCCCCAATGCGGCGGCATGCTCAAACCCGATGTGGTGTTCTTCGGCGAGAACATCCCCAAGGCCTGGGTAAACGATGCCCAGGCCGGGCTCGATGCCGCCGACGCCGTGCTGGTGGTGGGCTCATCGCTGATGGTTTATTCCGGCTATCGCATCGTGCTGCAGGCGGCACGGCGGGGACTTCCCGTGGCGGCGCTGAACCTTGGACGTACCCGGGCTGACGAACTTCTCAGTCTGAAAGTGCAGGCGCCTTGCGGTGAGGGCCTTTCCTTCCTGATGAATTAATGGTTTTAATTCATCGCCTTGAGCGAAAGAACTCGCGCAACATCGAGGAAGCTTCCTCCGCCATGAGGCCCCCTTCCACGGTCACGCGATGGTTGTGGCGCTCAGACACCAGGGTATCGAACACGCTGCCGGCTGCACCGGTCTTCGGATCGGTGGCGCCGTAGACCACCCGTGCCACCCGGGCATGGACGATGGCCATCGCGCACATCGCGCAGGGCTCCAGGGTGACGTAAAGCGTGGAATCGGGAATCCGGTAGTTGGCGAGTTTACGGCCGGCGCTGCGCAGGGCCTCGATCTCGGCATGGGCGGTGGGATCGTGGCTGCCGATGTTGCGGTTCCAGCCCTCGCCTACTGCTTCGTCGTTGAGTACCAGCACGGCGCCCACGGGGACTTCGCCTTCGGCGTCGCGTGCATGTTCGGCCAGCGCAAGGGCGCGGCGCATCCAGGTTTCATCGTTGGGCATGCGGGGATGATAAAGGGTTAAGGCGGCTGCTTTGTTGGAGGCGCCAGGGCGTCTCCAACGAAGCAACCACCCCCTAAGGCGCCGCCAGATTAGGCTTATCCTTTGACGCCGGTGCATCACCCAGAAGCCGGGCAACGATCCCACCCAACATGCCCCCAACAATGGGCGCCAGCCAGAACAGCCAGAGCTGGCCGACATAGGCGCCACCGGCGAACAAGGCAGGTCCGGTGCTACGGGCTGGATTCACCGACGTGTTGGTGACCGGGATGGCGATCAGGTGGATCAGTGTCAGGGCGAAACCAATGGCGATCGGCGCGAAACCGCCGGGCGCCGTCGGCGCGGTCGATCCCATGATCACCAGCAGGAAGAAGAAGGTCGCTACCACTTCCACCAACAGGCAAGCGAGCAGGCTGTAGTGGCCGGGACTGAGGTCACCGTAGCCGTTGGACGCGAAGCCGCCGATGACGAAGCCGGGTTTGCCACTGGCGATGAGGTACAGCACCCCGGCGGCGACGACCGCCCCGACTACCTGGGCCACGATGTAGGGAAGAATGTAGCTGGCGGGAATCCGGCGGCCGGCCCACAGGCCCAGGGTCACCGCGGGATTGAAGTGGCCACCGGAGATGGCACCCACGCCGTACGCCATGGTCATCACTGTCAACCCGAAGGCCAGGGCCACGCCTGCAAAGCCGATGCCCAGTTCCGGGAACGCCGCAGCCAGTACCGCGCTGCCGCAACCGCCGAAGGTCAACCAGAACGTGCCGAGGAATTCGGCACCCAAGCGCTTGGACATCCCCATGATGAATCCTCCGAGAGTGGCGGCGGCCGGCAGCGGCCGTCCGTCCAGGTAAAGAGGCTCCGGGGAATCTACGCTGTCCCGGATAAGGGCGACACCGTGACGATAGTTGTAGGGGATCGCCTACGCAGTTCCGGCTGCCAACCCCGGCACACGCTTAAGCCGACGGCAGGTTCCTGGATGTCTGGCCAAACAGGATCTTCTTGCCTTCGTCGGTAACGGTGGGACGGCTATACGGCTCGGCCCTGGCAAACGCACGCACCGTTCCGGGGCGCGCAGCCACGGCTTCGAACCAGCGCTTGAGGTCCGGGAAGTCGTTCAGATCCTGCTTTTGGCGCTCGTGGGGAACGATCCATGGGTAGCACGCCATGTCGGCAATGCTGTAGTCATCGCCGGCGATGAATGAACGGCCCTGCAGCCTGCGGTCGAGTACGCCGTAAAGACGATTGGTCTCGTTGACGTAGCGATCGATCGCGTAAGGAATGGGTTCGGGCGCGTAGCCACCAAAATGGTGGTTCTGCCCGGCCATCGGCCCCAGTCCCCCCACCTGCCAGAACAGCCACTCAAGTACCGTCTTGCGGCCACGCAGTTCCGCCGGAAGAAACTTCCCGGTTTTCCCAGCCAGGTACACCAGGATCGCGCCGGACTCGAACACCGTCACCGGCTCGCCACCATCAGCGGGTGCATCGTCGATGATCGCCGGCATGCGGTTGTTCGGTGAGAAGGCCAGGAAACCAGGTTTGAACTGGTCACCGGCGCTGATGTCCACCGGCGTGATGCGGTAATCCACGGCCGCCTCTTCCAGGAACATGGTGACTTTGTGCCCGTTGGGCGTGGGCCAGTAGTACAGGTCGATCATGGGCAAGGCCCTTTGCGCGAGGTGGAGAATGGCTATTCTAGGTCGATCAGCTGGTCCCAGGGAGTCGCCGTGACGCTACCGCTCCACCCCTGTACGCGGTGCAGGGCCCTCGCTTTTGCCATGGTACTCATCGTGTGGGGGGTAGCCTGCGTGGCATCACCGGCGATGAATGCCGGTGTGCATGCATCCGCGCTGGTGTCGCGCATGACGTTGCCGGAAAAAATCTCCCAGTTGCAGAGCGCGGCACCGGCCATCGCGCGCCTTGGCGTGCCTGCCTACGACTGGTGGAACGAAGGGCTGCACGGACTTGCCCGCAGCGGGCCAGCTACGGTGTTCCCGCAGGCGATCGGCCTTGCCGCGAGCTGGAACCCTTCGCTGATGCAGGAAGTGGGAGGGGTGGTGGCACGACAGGCGCGGGAGCGCTACGCAGCCATCGGTCCGGGCAATGACCATCCGCGATACCACGGGCTGACGATCTGGTCGCCGAACATCAACATCTTCCGCGACCCGCGCTGGGGTCGAGGCCAGGAAACCTATGGTGAGGATCCCACCCTCACCGCGGCGCTCGCCCGCGGCTTCATCGGTGGCCTGCAGGGCAGCGATCGGCTACACCCCACGGTGATCGCCACCCCGAAGCATTTCGCCGTCCATAGCGGGCCGGAAACCGGCCGCCATGGCTTCAATGTCAATGTCTCGCCGCATGACCTGGAAGATACCTATCTCCCCGCGTTTCGAGCGGCGATCGTGGATGCACACGCCGGATCGATCATGTGCGCATACAACGCCATCGGCGGCACGCCGGTCTGCGCCCTGCCCTGGCTACTCGGAGAACGTCTGCGCGGGGACTGGGGCTTCCGTGGCTACGTGGTATCCGATTGCGATGCCATTGACGATATGACTCATTTCCATCACTACCGCCCGGACAATGCCGGCTCCGCTGCCAGCGCCCTGCGTGCGGGTACCGATCTTGACTGCGGCGATGCCTATGCAGCGCTGGGCGAGGCCGTGGCCGAGGGCAAGGTGGACGTCAACGCCATCGATACCGCAGTCATACGACTTTTCACCGCACGCTTTCGTTTAGGAATGTTCGATCCACCCGTGCTGCCACGGCAAACGGGCACAACCGAGAGGGTAACCGACCGCCAACTCGCGTTACGTGCAGCGCTGCAGTCCATCGTTCTGCTGAAGAACGAACACGGCGTGCTTCCATTGAAAGCGAACAGCCGCATCGCCGTCATCGGGCCCCATGCCGATGTGCTCGACGTACTGGAAGCCAATTACCACGGCACGGCATACGCGCCGGTGACGCCACTGGCGGGACTGGTGGCGCAGTTTGGCAAGGACAACGTCCGCTACGCCCAGGGGTCGACGCTTGCGCCGGGTGTCGCGGTGGTCGTGCCGTCCACGGCACTGCGCGACACAGCCGGTAACGGCACGCCAGGCCTGCGCGGGGAATACTTCGCCACGCGCGATTTCACGGCAAAGCCGGTGATGGTGCGCAGCGATGCCAGGATCGACCTGGACGTGGATCATGCCCCGCCCGCCAAGGGACTGCCGGCCGACGGCTACGCTGTGCGCTGGTCCGGGGAACTGCATCCTCCCGGGCCGGGCGACTACACCCTGCGCGTGATGGTTGACCGCTGCTACGACTGCCTGTTGCACGACAAGGTTCGCCTGTATATCGACGACCGTCTGCTTACCCAGATCCAGGGCGATGACGACGCGGCGACCACCACCCTGCATGTCGCGGACGCGCGCGCGCGGCGCCTGCGCGTGGAGTGGCAACACGGGCAGGACCAGGGCATCCACCTGCAATGGATTGCCCCGGCCGATGCGCAACGGGCTGAGGCAAGGCGCGTGATGGACGGCGTCGACGCCGTGGTGGCCTTCGTGGGTTTGTCTCCAGGCCTGGAGGGCGAGGAGCTGAAGGTCGACGTCCCCGGCTTCGCCGGCGGCGATCGCACCGATCTTGAACTACCCGCCCCGCAGCAACGCCTGCTTGAAACTGCTGCGGCCAGTGGCAAACCGCTGGTGGTGGTGTTGATGAGCGGCAGCGCAGTGGCACTGAACTGGGCCAAGGCGCACGCCGATGCCATCGTGGTCGCCTGGTACCCCGGCGAGGAAGGCGGTACCGCAATCGCACGCACGCTGTCAGGCAGCGCCAATCCCGCTGGGCGCCTGCCGGTCACCTTCTATCATGACGTGGGCGATCTCCCCGCGTTCACCAACTACGCCATGAAGGGAAGGACGTACCGATATTTTGCCGGCGAGCCCCTGTTCGCTTTTGGCGATGGCCTGAGTTACACCCGGTTTTCTTACGACACGCCCACGCTTTCGACAACGAGCGTGCGGGCCGGACAACAGCTGGAAGTCAGCGTGACCGTGCATAACACTGGACAACGCGAGGGAGAAGAAGTGGTCCAGGCCTATCTGTCCTATCCCGACGCCCATGACGCACCACGCCGGGCGCTGGTCGGCTTCCAGCGCGTTGCCATGGCGGCGGGAAAAAGCCGTATCGTGCATCTGTCGATCACCCCCCGGGCGCTGAGCCTGGTCGACGCAAACGGCAAGCGCCGTGTTCGTCCCGGCCACTACAAGCTGTACGTGGGCGGATCACAGCCAGGCCCAGGCCAGCGCGCGATCGACTTCACCATCACTGGACAGGCTCGCCTGCCACTCTAACAAGAGGCACCCCGCATGATCCGCTTCTACTTCCACCCGACGCCGAATCCAGCCAAGGTCGCCCTGTTCCTGGAAGAATCAGGACTTCCCTACCAGGTGCATCCGGTGGACACCAGCAAGGGAGAGCAGCACGCGCCGACGTTCCGCGCGGTCAATCCCAACGGCAAGGTGCCGGTGATCGTGGATCTCGACGGCCCTGGCGGCATGGCCATCACGGTGTTCGATTCCACGGCAATCTTGCTTTACCTCGGTGAAAAAACCGGCAAGTTCATGGGCTCGGCCTCCGATCGCGGTGAACTGTTGTCCTGGCTGATGTTCCTGGCCACCGGCTTGGGGCCCTTCTCCGGCCAGGCCGTGCACTTCCAGTTCGCCGCGCCCGACGGCAATACCTATGCCCGTAACCGCTATCGCCGCGAGGCCGAACGCCATTACCAGGTACTTGACGACCACCTGGCCGATCGTGATTTCATCGCTGGACCCGGCTACACCATCGCCGACATCTCCGCCTGGGGCTGGCTTGACCGCGCCTCACGCGTGATGCACCGCCAGGACGACCCGCTGGCTGACTACCCGAATCTCAAGCGCTGGTTCACCGCCATCGACGCGCGCCCGGCCGTCGCACGGGCACGCATGGTAGGTGAAGGACATGAGTTCAAGAAGGCTTTGGATGAAGAGTCACGGCGGGCGCTCTTTCCTTCGAATTACTGAGAGTGCATCGCCGCGTCCGGGATGAAATGAAGATCCTGGTAGTCCCAGCTGAAATCGGCGATCGGCGAAATGGCCTTCATCGACATCTGGTCGATGCTGCCGTCCGGGTTGAGCGCAAAGGTGACGTACGCATCCTCGACATCGGGCATCGTCCAGTGGGTACGGAAGGTGTCGAACTGCACATGCTCAAGTTTGCCGTGCAGGCCAGGCGTGCGATCGAAACTTATCGTCAGCGCACCCGCGGAATTCTTGCCCTGGCCAATCGTCGCGGTGCCGTACCACGGATCGCGATAGACGCCGGCATAGCCCGACAGCGGCAGTGAGGGGCCCCGCTCGGCATGGGTGACGGCACTGTTCGCCTTGAGCGCCTCGACGGCAGCTGTATTGCGCTGGTCGATGACCTGCTTGTAGCTGGCGATCCAGTCCGGCGAAGGCAAGCTGAGGTAGGTATCAAGCAGGTGCTCGCGCATGGCGAACAACGTGCCTTCGTCCTCCGAATTGATCATGATCGCAAAGGCAGCCTGCTTTTCCGGGATGATCACGACGGCCGAGATCCCGCCAAGCACACCTCCCAGGTGGGTGATGATCCTGTGCCCGCGGTAGTCCTGCACCTCGAAGCCCAACGCATAGGCTTCGAATTGCGGCTGCGCCAGCGCCAACGGAAGGGGCGCCGCGGGAATCGGGATCAGCGTTTGCGGCGTCCATAAGGCTTCGGCGGAGATGGCACTGAAGATGCGCCGGTCCTTGTCAATTCGTCCGCCGTGCAACTGCAATTGCAACCAATGCCCCATGTCCGACGCACTGGTCTGCAGGGCGCCGGCCGGGGCAAACACGTTGCCGGTCATCACTGTCGAGAGCACCGCCTGCCGGCCCGTTCCGCGCACCGCCGTGGTGTTCTTGCCATGCAGCGAAACCTGGTCGGCGACGCGCGCATCGATGCTGGTTTGCGTGTCGCGCATCTGCAGCGGGCCAAGGATGTGATGTTGTATGAAGTCTTCCCAGCGCTGGCCGGAGACGGCCTCGACAAGTTCCCCAGCCGCGATGTACAGCACATTGTCATAGTCGTAGCCGCCGCGGAAGGAACGCGCGGGCTTGAGATAACGGATGTCATGAACCAGTTCGGCGCGCGAACGATCGGATGTTGGAAACATCATCATGTCGCCTTCGCCCAGGCCCAGGCCACTGCGATGGACCAGCAGGTCGGTGACCGTCATCTCATTCGACGCATACGCGTCGTACATGCGAAACCCCGGCAGCTTGTCGACCACGCGGTCATCCCAGCGCAGCTTGCCCTGGTCCACCAGGATCGCCAGCGCGGCGGTGGTGAATGCCTTGGTGTTGGAGCCGATCGGAAAGATCGTATGTGCATCCACCGCCGCGGTTTCGCCCAGCTTGCGAACGCCCCAGGCATGCGTGGTGATGGCATCCCCTTCAACGGTTACCAGCGCCATGCCCGGTGTATCGAAGGTCTGCATGGCCTTGTGCGCAAAGGCCTCAAGCGAAGGGTCCGGGGTCGGCGGCACAGATGCGTTGGCTACGCCACACCACGGAACCAGCATGGCCAGCGCCACGAATATCGCTGCACACCTGCCGGCCGCCGTGGCTGGCATGGCGGCCCCTGCATCAAATCGACGGATCATGGTGATGCCCCCTCTTTTGGACGCTGCCGACATCGGCCTCGGCGCCGCCGTGCGGATAACTCAGGTTTTCGGCGGGCTGCGGCCCTTGCGAGCTTTTGGCTTGCCGGCCGTAGCCGATTCACGCTTTTCCTTGACCGGAGCCTCGACATAACCCACCAGTTTCTGTCGCAACTGGGTGATGTCACCAATGCGCTCGAACATGTCGCCTTGTTCGTGGCTTACCGCGCCGATCAGCAGGCTCAGCAGACTCGTGGCTGCCGTGAAATTGTGCCATGGCCGCTCCATGTCGGCCGGCAGCATCAGCACGTTCTTCGTAAACTGACGCGCCCAGTAACACTGGCTGTCGGTGATGATGACCAGTGGAATGCCGCGCGCCGCCGACTCTTCGGCCAGGATACGGAAGTGCCGCGAGTAGCGCCGGAAATCAATCAGCAAAACACAGCTTTTCTCGGTTGAATCAAGCAACAGGTCGGTATAGGCGCCGTCCAGGCCTTCGTCGAATACCGTGCGCTGCTTGACATGCTGCATCAGGCTGGCGAAGCCCAGGCCGAGGAATCGGCCCTGGTGGAAGCTGGCGACCGACACCCGATCGGCGCCTACCAGCAATTTGACGATGGCGCTCCATTCGGCCGTACGTGTCAAGGCATGCGCTGTGGTTACGCCCCGGATTTCCGCCTGAAGATCTTCGGACACCGATGCCGCGCCACCGCGATGTTCAGGGTTCTTGTACAGCTGCAGCCATGGCGAATCGCCACGCAATTCTTCCTTCAACTCGTTGAGACCGGCGTAGCCCAGGGTACGCAGGAAGCGTCCCACGGTCATCGAGCTCACGCCGACCCGCTGGCCCAGTGATGCGGCGGTCTCGAACGGAATCCCGCTCAGATTGTGCAGCAGGTACGTGGCGATCTTCTGCTCGGAGGTGGTGTATGACTCCATGCCGTCTTTCAGTTTTTTCTGTAGATCCTTGATCATTACCGGTCTCTCATGGAGCCAGCACAATGGCCGGGCCCGTCTGTCCATGTCGTTCCACGTCAGCGTGGCGGCGACTGAGCATATACAAAAGCACGGCCGACAGGCCGGCAACCCCGCCGATCAGGGTGAAGAACCCGCCATGACTCATCTGGCTCCACAGCGTGCCCAGCGCGCCAGCCAGCAGGTTGCCGAAGAACCCCGCGAAAAACCATGTGGCGATGCTGGTGGCACGGAAACCTTCCGGCGCCATGCGTCCGAACAGCGCCAGGCCGACCGGCAGGATATACAACTCACCGATGGTGAAGACCACGAACCACGCGAACAGCCACAGCCAACTCGCCCGCGTGCCGTGTGCGTCGCTCCACGCGGCCACCAGCCCCAGCGCCACGAACGAGGCGCCCACGATCATCGCACCGGTCGCCATCCGCGCCAGTAGCGGTGTCTTCACTCCGCGCCTGGCCAGTCGCGTCCAGTGCGCCACCAGGAACGGCGTAAAGGCAAACACCGCCAGTGAATTGATCGACTGGAACCAGGTCATCGGTATCACCCATCCGAAGGCCAGCTGGCGGTCGATGCCGGTGTCGGCCCATAGGGCGATGGTGTTGCCATTCTGCTCGTAGGCGCCCCGGAACACCACTACGATCGCGGCGATCCCGATCAGCAGCCCGAAGCGCTCTCGCGCCGCGCGATCCAGTGGCGGTCGGGCCGCCTTCGCCGCGGCGCCCCGCGGCGGCTCCACCGGCAGGTAAGCGGCGCCGGCCAGGTAAATCACCAGCGACAGCAGCATGCCGAAACCCGCCGCGGCGAACCCCCAGTGCCAGCCGAACGCCTCGCCGAGCGTGCCGCACACCAGTGGCGCCAGGAAACCACCGAGATTTATTCCCACGTAGTAGATGTTGTAGGCGGTCTTGCTGCGCTCGTCGCCGTCCCGGTAAAGCCCCTCGATCTGGCTGGCAAGGCTGGGCAGGAACAGCCCGTTGCCCGCCGCGATCAGCACAAGCGCCGGGTAGAACAATGGCTCGGACCCCATCATGAAATGGCCCAGCGCCATCGTCGAGCCGCCGATCATCACCGCGTTGCGCTTGCCCAGCCAGCGGTCGGCCATCACACCGCCGAGCACTGGCGTGAAGTAGACGAACGCCGCGTACGTGCCATAGACCAGCGACGCATAAGCCTGGTCCATATGCAGGTGCTTGGTCATGTAATAGACCAGGATCGCGCGCATGCCGAAGAAGGAAAACATCTCCCACATCTCGGTCAGAAACAGCACGCTCAATCCGCGCGGGTGGCCGAACCAGTCGCTGCCGCGGACGGACTTCACGGTGACGGACATGCGCCTGCCCTCCCCTGGTAGCCCTGCCCCACTATGCCGAAACCGCCTGCGCGCCACCCCACACGGTGTCATCGCAGAAGATCAATCCATCTTCGTAGCTAGCCGCCGGCGAGCAGTCGGAGGTAAGGAATACCGGCCCATCCAGATCCACTACATCGCACAACTGGCCCACCACGAACGCTGGCGCCATGGCCATCGACGATCCGGACATGTTGCCCACCATCAGTCCGAAACCAAGCTCGCGTGCTTCCCTGGCAATGGCCAGCGCTTCGGTCAGTCCGCCGCATTTGTCCAGCTTGATGTTGATCACATCGACCCGGCCCACCATCTTCGCCAGGTCGCTACGGTCCTGCACGCTCTCGTCAGCTGCGATCGGTATCGGCCGCTCCAGGTTGTCGAGCCAGGCTTCCTTGCCCAATGGAAAGGGTTGTTCGACCACCGAGACGTTCGCTTCCACCAGCGCCGGCAGCAGCAGTGCGAACGATACGGGTGTGAAACCCTGGTTGGCATCGACCATCAGCCAGACATCGGGCCGTGCGGCGCGTACGGCACGGACGCGGTCGGCATTGAAGTCGTCATCGGTGAGCTTCATCTTGATCGCGCGGGCGCTGGCATATCCACGCGCTCGCTCGGCCATCATCTCCGGTGCCTCGGCACCGAGGGTATAGGTGGTCAATAGTGGACGTGGGGTCGACAGGCCGGCCAGTTCCCATACGGGCTTGCCGCTGCGGCGGGCGTCGAGCTCCCACAGGGCGCAATCGAGCGCGTTGCGGGTGCCGCCGGCGGGAAGCAGTTGCTGAAGTTCCTCGCGCGTGATGCCCGCTTCAATCCGCGCGCGCATCGTCTCGACCTGCGCCAGCATCGTGGCGGGCGTGTCCTTGAGGTAGTAGACGCCCAGGCCTTCTCCGCGACCGACAAAGCCATGTTCGTCGACAAGCGTCACCACCATCGCCTCGAAGGCATTGAAGGTGTAGCCGGTGATATGGAATGGAGCCTTGGTCTGCCAGCTCTTCAGGGTCGCCTGCAG
This sequence comes from Pinirhizobacter sp., assembly GCF_036499745.1. Lineage (NCBI taxonomy): Bacteria > Pseudomonadati > Pseudomonadota > Gammaproteobacteria > Lysobacterales > Rhodanobacteraceae > Pinirhizobacter > Pinirhizobacter sp. Next base: position 46,620 of record NZ_DASYDG010000058.1, on the reverse strand, counting down.
CCGCAGACGGCCACTTGCGTGGATGTTCATGCTTGCTTCCTTCGATAATGCGCGCGGCGGCGGTGATCGGCCGCCGCGCAGATGAGATCAGAACCGGACGTTGAAGCTGACCATCCCGAACGCGACGATGAACCAGGCCAGGTAGAGGGCGGCGAGTCCCAGCAGGGTTTCACCAGCCAGGACCCAGCGGCCGCGACGCGGTGCCATCCATGCGCGAACGACGTTCGCCACCACCGCCAGGGCGCCGATCAGGGCCAGTACGCCCAGCACGAACAGCAGGTACAACCACGGTGTCATCGTGCCCTGCAGCAGCGGGTCCTCGTTCACCGACGATATCCCCAGCAGGGTCATCCACCCGGCCATGTCCACGAACAACGCCAGCACACCCAGTCGCGACCACAGGCGCGAGCGACGCTGTGCCGGCGTCAGCACCAGCGCGCGGCCATAGTGGCGCCGTACCCAGCCGCCGATGCCCCAGCTAAGCAAGGTCACGATCAGCAGGACGAAGGAGAGCCCGGCGAGCAGACTCACCCTGCCCATGGACCTGCCGGCGGATACGCGCTGGAACACGAACACGGGCGCCTCGACATCGGTGGCCCAGTACTGGATGTTGCCGTCGGCATCGGTGACGAATTTCAGGTGCGCGTCGCCGTTGACTTCGCGATAGACCAGCGGCCCCACCTCGCGCCAGTGCAGCGGCTTGCCCGCGTAGTTGTTCCAGACCGATATCACCAGCGTGTTGTCCGGCTGCGGCGCCACGCTGGTCTGGCCCAGCAGGTACAACGGGCGCAGCGAGCTGTCATTGCGCCGGCTCGACTCATACCATCCGGCGACACGGGCGGCATCGGCCCTGGCGGTGGCGACGGTCGGTTCGGCTGGCGCGTTGTAGGGGAAGTAACGGTCGAGGAACGACTTGAATACCGCCTTGCGGATTACGTGCGCTCCACCCTCGTTACCGGCGCTGTTGAACGACATGAATAAGCCCACGTGCGCGTCGAGCATCAGGTGCAGGTCGCTGTGGAACACGATGGTGTCACCGGCGTGGCCGATGATGCGCTGGCCGTGGCTGTCCTCCTGGTAGAAGCCCAGGTCGAAACCGTTGAGGCCGGGTGCCGCGGTGTGCTGAGGGCTGTGCATCAGGTCGGCAGTGGCTTGCTGCAGGATCCGCGCATCGCCGAACTGTCCTCCCTGCAGCTGGGCGATCATGAAGTTGGCCATGTCGGTCGCCGAACTGCTCAGCGCACCGGCCGGCGCTGGATCCACCGGCTCGAACGCGCGCGGCTTGCCTTCGGAAGCTTTCTCGTAACCCTTGGACATCAGTGACGCCAGCGCCGGCGGCAACGGCTGGGCAAAGCTCGAATGGTTCATCTGCAGCGGATCAAAAATATGCTGCTTGATGTAATCCTCGAAGCGTTGACCGGATACGCGCTGCACGATGTAGCCGGCCAGGCCGCAGGCATAGTTGGAGTACGCCACGATCCCGCCCGGCGCATAGATGCGCGCAGGCACGTGCGACTTCAGGTACTTCTCGAGGTCCACGTCGTCGGTGGAGGCCGGCAGCAGGCCGCGGGCGGTGTCCTCGAAGCCCGGCGTGTGGGTCATGATGTTGCGCAGGGTGATCGGCTTGCCGTCCCGGGCGGGAATGGTGAAATCCAGGTAGCCGTTGATGTCCTTGTCCAGGTCCAGCTTGCCCAGTTCCACCTGCTGCATCACGGCGGTCCACGTGAACAGCTTGGAGGTGGAGCCGGGTCGGAACAGCGTGGCATCAGGCGTTGGCGCCGTGCGCGTCTTGAGGTCGGCATAGCCGTAGCCGCGGGCGAACAGCAGCTTGCCATCCTTGACCACGCTGATCACGCCACCGGCAACGTCGCCCCGCTGCAGCGCAAACGGCACCAGCCCGTCGAAGAAGCTGGACAGATCCTCAGCCGTCAGCGCATGGACCGTGTCCGGGGAAAGGGGCGCCGCCGGCGTGGCGACCGGTGCCGGCACCGGCGCCTTGGGCGTGGGCACCTGCGCCATGGCCAGGCCCGTCACAAGGGTGAGGGCGAAGGCCAGGAAAGACGGGGTACAACGGTTCATGGCATGGCTCCGTGCTGTGAGTGGGCGAACCACACTTTAGAAATTGAAGGTGGCCGACACGCCGACGGTGCGCGGCGTGACGTAGTTGGCTGCAAAGGGCGAACCCTGTGGATCGGTCGTTTCCGAGCCCATCGAGGTGATGCCGCGGTCGTCGGTGAGATTCTTGACGTAGGCCTTGAAGGTCCAGTCGCCGTAGTTGGCGCCGGCGCGCAGATCCACGCCGTCATAGCTGGGCACGTCGTAGCGCGGTCCGGGCACGACCGCGAAATCGGTCTTTCGTGCGCCGACGAACCGGTAACTTGCGCCGACGAAACCCGACCAGCCGCCACCGATCGGAAAGTCGTAATCCACGCCAAGATTGGCGTTCCATTTCGGTGCGTACGGCAGCTGGTCGCCCTTCTCGCCGAAAAGGCCGGGCGGCGTGTCTTCGGCCAGTTCCGCATCGGTCCAGCTGGCGTTCGCGGACAGTCTTAAGCCACGCGCTGCGGCGTATTCCCAGCTTGCCTCGATACCCTGGCTTTTCGCCTTGCCACCGTTGCCGAGGAAACTGAAACCGCCGGCGAACGAGGTGAGCTGGATCTTGTTCCAGTCGATGTAAAAGGCCGCCACGTCGACCGTCATGTGCTGGTCCAGCATCACGGATTTCAGGCCCAGCTCGTAGCTCACCAGCTTGTCCGGGCCGAACGTTACCGGTGCGCCCAGTCCGGGCGGCACGCCCACATTGGGGCCGCCCGGGCGGAAGCCGGAGGCCACGCGCACATAGCCCATCAGATCGTCGCTGAACTTGAAGCTGGGATTGAACAGGAAGGTGGTCGGGCTGTCCTTGCCCTTGATGGTGAAATTCGAATCGCCGACCAGGATGCCGTTACCGGTCTGGGTGAACGTGGTGCGGTCATTGCTGTAGCGCGCACCGAGCAGGATGCTGAAGCGGGATGTCGCATGCCAGGTGACGTCGCCGTAGCCGGCCCACTCGCGGAACACCGCCGGACCCACCGAGATGTGGCCGAGCGTCACTGGTAAGTCGATCCGCTGGCCCGTCACCGGATCGATGGTCAGGACGTCCTGCGTATTGGTGGTGTGTTCGCGCGTGAAGAACACGCCAGCGCGCCACTCAAGCGTCTGGTCTTCCCGCGACTGCAGGCGAAGTTCCTGCGTGAACTTACCCAGGCTCATCGGGTTGTTGATCGTGTAGCCCGCGTCCAGCCCCAGCGCCGGATTGATGATCGGGCCGTACGCCGCGGTCACGTCGGCATTGGCCGATTTGTCCAGCGTGCCGTAGCTCGTCGAGGACACCAGTTTGGCCCAGCCGAAGTCCACATTCAGCGCGGCATCGTAAAGACGGTAGCGCACGCCGAACTGGCCCGTACCCGCGGCACGACTCTGTTTCAGATCACCGTAGAGAGGCCGGCGCGTGAGCGGATCGATGTCGGTGCCGGTGTTCGCCAGCGCGTCGCCGCTGAGGTTCTGCGCCAGTGCCGACAGGCGCAGCGACATCGTATCGGAGGGTGTCCACAACAGCTGGGCGCGACCACCGCGCACTTGCGCGTCGTCGACATCCTTCTGGCCAGTGAACACGTTGTCGGTATAGCCCGGATCATGGCGCGTATAGGCATTGACACGCAGTGCGAGCTTATCCTTCACCAGTGGCAGGTTGAACATGCCATGCGCGTCGAAGCCGCTACCGCCATGCGAGACACTGCTCGCGCCCGCTTCGATGCGCCCGGCCACGCGCGTGCTGTCCGGCGGCGTGGTAACGAATTTGACCAGGCCTCCCAGCGTGTTCGAGCCGTACAGGGTGCCCTGCGGACCACGCAACACTTCGATGCGCTGCAGGTCGTCCGGATCGGTGTCCGGGGTCAATACGCTACCTGCCGCATAAACGGTGCTTGAGCCGTATGGCGTGTCGTCGATATACGTGCCCACGGTTGCATTGGGCGTATTCGCACCCGAGGTGACACCGCGCAACACCAGCTGCGTCTGGCCAGGCCCCACTGAAATGATGTTGAGTCCAGGCACCCGCGTGGCGTAGTCGGCGAAGCTCTGCGCACTCTGGCGCTCCAGGTCTTCGCCCTGCAACGCGGAGACCGCCATAGGTACGTCTTGCAAGCGCTCGCTGCGCTTGTTGGCAGTGACCACGACCTCGCCGAGGTTGGTGGTGGTGCGGTTGAGCCTGGCGGTCGGCGGTGGGGAGGTGTCCGCCTGCCCCGTTCCCGAAGAGTCAACTTGCGTGGCGGCGATGTCCGTCGTGACGTTGGCGGGATCGGCAGGTGGCAGCGGCTGCGCGACAACACCCAGTGGCACGAGCAGGGCCAACGCAATGGCGGCGGGAATTCCCCGGCGGACGGGACGGCATGGACGTGGCTGCATGAGACGTTCTCCCCCGAGACGGTCTGTGGGTGGCACGGGGCGAGTGTTATCCCGTTATCAGGATGTTGTCAATGTTAATCTCATACCACCACAAAGCCAGGCACTGCATGGGAACGGGCGCCTCAGCTAACCCGCCGCCCGGCTCAGACGTGAATTCCCCATGCCTCGAAATCGGCCATCTCATACAACGGCCGGATTTCGATCTCGCTCGGTCCCGGCATGGGGTTGGGGCAACGCTTCACCCAGGCTACCGCCTCGTCCATGTCCTTGACGTCCCAAAGCCAGAAGCCGGCAACCAACTCACGGGTCTCGGCGAAGGGCCCGTCGATCACCGTGCGGCCGGGGCCTTCGAACGCGATGCGCTTGCCGTGGGAGGAAGGCTTCAGACCGTCCCCTACTCCGGGCTGCATGATGCCGGCCTTGACCAGCTCGTCATTGAATTTGCCCATCGCCTCGAGCATGTCGATCGAAGGGGGAGTGCCCTTTTCACTATCGACGGTGGCCTTTACGAACACAATGACACGCATGGTCTGTCTCCTGAGGTTGGGCCGGGCCTTATTGGCCTGACACAGGTACGACGAATGAGGTGTCCGGGAATCGACATCGGCCTTTAAATTCTCTACTACCCGTGCAGGCGCTGCGACGGGCCAGCCCTCCAGATTGATCCTGGCCTTATTACCGGGTATATTACCGGGTATAGCTGGAGGTATGCCATGAGCCAAGCCCAAAAACGCGCCGTGCAGAACTATCGATCTCGCCTGGAACAACGGGGCATGTCCCGCTACGAGGTTCTGGGAAAAGAGTCCGATCGCGAGTTGATCCGCTCCCTGGCTCGCCGCCTGGCTGAAGATGGTCCAGAAGCACTAGAAATTCGTGACATGGTCAACCGAACGATCAAGGGCGAGCCGCCCAGGAAAGGCGGCATCCTCAAAGCGCTTCGCCGATCGCCACTGGTAGGCGCCGAGCTTAACCTCGTTCGCTCCGGCAACGAAGGACGCAAGGTCGACCTTTGATGCGTTATCTGCTCGACACAAACATCATCAGCAATGTCACCAAGGCCGAACCCTCCAAAGCACTACTCGCATGGTTGGGCAATCGGATTGACACGGACCTCTTCATCGCCGCGCTTACCGTGGCTGAAATCCATCGGGGCATACTCGAAAAGCCCAACGGCAAGAAGCGAAAAATCCTCGAAACCTGGTTTTCAGGACCCGAAGGTCCCCAGGCACTCTTTTCAAATCGCATCCTTGCTTTCGACGAAAAGGCGGCGATCGCCTGGGCGCATATGATGGCCGACGGAAAAGCCAAAGGCCGGCCACGAAACGCCTTCGACACCATCATTGCTGCCGTCGCCACCACGAACGATTGTGTCGTTGTTACGGACAATGAGAAGGACTTCGAGGGTCTGAAGATCATTAACCCTCTTCGTGGGCGGCACTGATTCCCAGTGCACTTCGGGGCAATCGCTTCAACCGGCCAACCGCCACGTACGCAGAACCTCATGGCGTGAAAACCCGATATGGCTCTTGACGAGGGCGAAGTCCATGGCACGAAAGCCGATCGGCTCGATCGGGGTTTTCGCCAGGCGGTGCCGCGGGTCGTAGCACAGGGTCATGTGCGGCTCGTAGATACGCGGCGGAGCAAAGCCATGATCGGCCAATGCACATCCCAGCGCCGTGCGCAGGCTGCGGACTTCGTCCAGGCCTTTCGCGCCCAACAGTACGAGTGGGCCGCTGGGTGCCGAAAACGTCATGACAGCCTCGAAGCTCGCCTTTAGGACGGGAAAGGAAACCGAGTCGGCGGCGCGGCAGGCCGCATCCACCAGCGCTGGGTCCACGTCGTGCCCGACCAGGTCAAGGGTGATGTGCAAACGCTCCGGATCGATCCTTTTGCCCGGGACACCATGGGATGAGAGGAGCCCCCCGGCAAATGCATGGATGCGCCGTGCGTCCTCGACGGAGGGCCGCAACGCGAAAAACCAGGTGTGTATTGGTCGTCCAGCCGACTTGCGCGCGTGCCGGTCACTCGTCGCCTGTGCCGGTAGCTCACCAAACAGGTTCTGCTGGGTCACCCCTTGATCTCCCTCGATCATCAAAGCTGTCTAGGTGCGGGGCTTTGCCGAAATTCTGGCCTCGGTGAGGAGAATTTCCTTGCTGTAACGAAGGAACTCGTCAAGGTGGCCGGTGATGATGCTGATGGTGATCGGCAGTTGTAGCGTCTGGTACTGATGTACCGCGATGTTGCGAAAGCCCACCATGCGTTTGAGGCCACCGGCCAACGAAGGTTCAATCCACCCGTTTTCGGCAAGCATGTCGAATACGCCCCGTGCACTCTGGGGCGAACCAAGACGCTCGCGCCGGATAAGATGCTGCCCCATATCAAGTGCCGCCTTGCAGGCGCGCTGGATATTCATGATGGCAGCGTCCTGACGCGTAATGTCGGTAGCAAACGAGGAAGGATCCTTCAGGTATTCCTCACGAGCCCGCCCAACACACCGCTCGATGCTTGCCGCCTTGTTGACCAAGACATCATCAGTCATGGCGATCTTGTCGCGATCGATTGGGGCATGAACATCACTCCCATTCAATAGTCGCGGGCGGCTTTCCACTGATATCGTAGACTACACGAGAAATCCCAGGCAACTCATTGATAATACGCGTACTAACCGCATCAAGGAACGCATACGGCAGATGCGCCCAATGGGCCGTCATGAAGTCGATGGTCTCCACCGCACGCAGCGCAATCACCCACTCATACGCCCGACCATCGCCCACCACGCCCACCGAGCGCACCGGCAGGAATACGGCGAACGCCTGGCTTACGCGGTCGTAGAGGTCGGCCTTGCGCAGTTCCTCGATGTAGATCGCATCAGCGCGCTGCAGCAGGTCAACGTACTGGACCTTCACCTCGCCCAGCACGCGCACCCCCAGGCCTGGGCCGGGGAACGGATGGCGATAGACCATCTCGCGCGGCAGGCCTAGTTCCACGCCGACACGCCGCACTTCATCCTTGAACAGCTCGCGAAGCGGCTCGACCAGCTTCAGGTTCATCTTCTCCGGCAGGCCGCCGACGTTGTGATGACTCTTGATCACATGGGCCTTGCCCGTCTTGCTGCCGGCCGACTCGATGACATCAGGGTAGATCGTACCCTGGGCCAGCCATTTCACATCTTTGAGCTTCTGCGCTTCAGCGTCGAAGATCTCCACGAACAGACGGCCGATCACCTTGCGCTTGGCCTCGGGATCGGACACGCCGGCCAGGCCCTCGAAGAAGCGATCCCGCGCATCCACGCGGATCACATGCACGCCCATGTGCTCGGCCATGGTGGCCATGACCTGGTCGCCTTCGTTAAAGCGCAACAGGCCCGTGTCGACGAACACGCAGGTGAGTTGCTCGCCGATGGCCTTTTCAAGCAGGGCCGCGACCACCGAGGAATCCACGCCGCCGGAAAGGCCCAGCAGCACCTTGTCGCTGCCGACCTGCGCTCGCACGCGCTCCACGGCGTCGTCGATGATGTGCGCTGCCGTCCACAAGGTGGCGGCGCCGCAGATATCCACGATGAAATGGCGCAGCAGCTCCAGGCCGCGCTGGGTGTGGGTGACTTCAGGGTGGAACTGCAGGCCGAAGAGCTTGCGCGATTCATCGGCCATGCCGGCCAGGGGCAGGCTGGGCGTACTGGCCGTGGACGTGAAGCCTGGCGGCAATTCGGTCACGCGGTCGCCGTGGCTCATCCACACGCCGGACATGTCGCCCTCGTTCACCACGCCGTCGAACAGGCTGCAGGCGCCGAACTTCAGGTCTGCATAACCGAACTCGCGATGGTGCCCGGCCTCGACCTTGCCGCCCAATTGCTCGGCCATGGTCTGCATGCCGTAGCAGATGCCCAGCACCGGTACGCCAAGGTCGAACACCTGTTGCGGCGCGCGCGGCGAGTCGGCTTCCGTCACCGACTCCGGGCCGCCGGACAGGATCACGCCACGTGGCGCGAAGCCCGGAATCTCTTCCGGCGCGTGGTCCCAGCCCCAGACTTCGCAATACACGCCGATCTCGCGGATGCGGCGGGCGATCAGCTGCGTGTACTGCGAGCCGAAGTCGAGGATGAGGATCTTGTCGCTGTGGATGTCGGTCATGGCGCGGTTACTCACGGTGCGGAAGCCTGAAAGAAGAACCGCCTCGTGCGAGGCGGTCTTCGTGGGTGCCTAGTCGAGGCGGTAGTTCGGTGCTTCCTTGGTGATCTGCACGTCGTGGGGATGGGCCTCCCTCACGCCTGCCGATGTCACCTTCACGAACTGCGCCTTGTGGCGGATGTCCTCGACGGTAGGCGTGCCCATGTAGCCCATCGATGCGCGCAGGCCGCCGATCAGCTGGTGGATGATGTTGCGCAGCGGACCGCGGTACGGCACGCGGCCTTCGATACCTTCGGGAACGAGCTTGTCGGCGTCGGCTTCATCCTGGAAGTAGCGATCCTTCGAACCCAGCTGCATGGCGCCGATGGAGCCCATGCCGCGGTAGCTCTTGTAGGAACGGCCCTGGAACAGTTCCACGTCGCCCGGGGCTTCCTCGGTACCGGCGAACATCGAGCCGAGCATTACCGACGATGCTCCGGCGGCCAGTGCCTTGGGGATGTCGCCTGAATAGCGGATGCCGCCATCGGCGATCAGGGGAATTTCATCCTTGAGCGCCGTGGCGACCAGGTCGATCGCGGTGATCTGCGGCACGCCGACGCCGGCGACGACACGCGTGGTGCAGATCGAACCCGGGCCCACGCCCACCTTCACCGCATCCACGCCAGCGTCCAGCAGCGCGCGCGCCGCTTCACCGGTAACGATATTGCCGGCCACCACCTGCACCTGCGGGTAGTGTTTCTTCACCCAGCCGGCGCGGTCGATCACCGCCTGCGAATGGCCATGGGCCGTGTCGACCACGATGACATCGACGCCGGCATCCACCAGAGCGGCGACGCGTTGCTCGGTGTCGCCCGCCACGCCGACGGCCGCGCCGACCAGCAGGTGTTCCTGCCCGTCCTTGGCGGCGTTGGGGTTGTCGGACGCCTTCTGGATGTCCTTGACGGTGATCAGGCCGCGCAGCTGGAAGTCGTCGTTCACCACCAGCACTTTCTCGATGCGGTGGCGATGGAGGAGTTCCAGCACGGCCTGGTGGTCTTCGTCTTCACGCACCGTCACCAGGCGCCCTTCGCGGGTCATGATGTTGCGCACCGGGTCGTCGTGCTTGCGCTCGAAGCGCAGGTCGCGGCTGGTCACGATGCCGACCAGTTTTTCACCGTCGACCACGGGCACGCCTGAGATATTGTGCTTGCGGGTGAGCGCGATCACGTCACGGATGGAGGTGTTCGGGCCTACCGTGATCGGGTTGCGAATGACGCCGGCTTCGAACTTCTTCACCAGACGCACTTCGGCGGCCTGCTGCTCCCACGAAAGATTCTTGTGGATGATGCCGATGCCGCCGTTCTGCGCCATGGTGATGGCCAGGCGGGCCTCAGTGACCGTATCCATGGCGGCCGAGACGATGGGGATGTTCAGGCGAAGGCCGCGGGTGAAGCGCGTGGAGGTGTCCACGTCGCGCGGCATGGTCGTGGAATGACCGGGTACCAGATAGACGTCGTCGTAGGTGAGAGCCTCGGCGAGGATGCGCATGGCGAGTGTTCCCGCGGGTAAATCACGCCATTATACGATATCGCGGCCCCGCATGCCGCACTGCATCACGAGAGTGGCTTGAACGACGTGCCGTCGCGGGCTTCAGCCGCTTCAAGGGTGTTTTCCATCAGCGTGGCGACGGTCATCGGCCCCACGCCGCCGGGCACGGGCGTGATCCAGGAGGCACGGCGCGAGGCCGGCTCGAACTCCACGTCGCCCACCAGACGGCCGTCTTCCAGGCGGTTGATGCCCACGTCGATCACCACCGCGCCTTCCTTCACCCATTCACCCTTCACCAGCCCTGGCTTGCCCGCGGCCACCACCAGGATATCGGCCTGGCCGACGAATCCGGCCAGATCCTGCGTGAATTTATGGCAGCTGGTGGTGGTGCAGCCGGCGATCAGCAGCTCCAGGCCCAATGGCCGGCCGACGTGATTGGAAACGCCCACGATCACCGCATGGCGACCACGCACGGGGCGGTCGGTATGGCCCAGCAGGGTCATCACGCCGCGCGGTGTGCAAGGCCTCAGGCCGAAGCGGCGCAGGGCAAGGCGACCCACGTTCACGGCCTGGAAGCCGTCGACATCCTTGCCCGGGTCAATGCGGTCGACCAGGGCGTCCTCGTCGATATGCCGCGGCAATGGCGATTGCACCAGGATGCCATCGACCTGTGGATCGGCGTTGAGGTTGTCGATGAGGGCGATGACCTCTTCCTGCGTGGTATCGGCGGGAAGGTCATAGGCGAAGGAATGGAAGCCGACCTGCTGGCAGGCCTTGCGCTTGTTGCGCACGTACACCGCGGAAGCGGGATCTTCGCCCACCATGACCACGGCAAGACCAGGCGCGGGGCGACCATCGGCCACGCGGCGGGCGACGCGCCGGCCGATATGGTCGAGCAGCTCCTGGGCGATGCGTTTGCCATCGAGGATGCGTGCGGTCATGGGCCTGGCTGATGCGGAGGAATTGTTCATTATCGCAAATGCGAGCGTGTTACGGGGTGGCCACGAGCTGCTTGTGGCGGGTCACCGCAGGCTTGCGCCCTTACAATTTCCGGTGGCGGCAGTATCTACGCCTGGCAGCTAAAGCCTTCGATGGCCAGATAATCCACGGAGCTGACATGGGCACCACATCCTGGACACGCGGCATCGCGCGGGATGGCTACCTCGCGAAAGCGCATGGTAAGAGCATCGTACGTCAGCAGGCGCCCGACAAGGTTGTCGCCCACGCCAAGCAACAGCTTCAAGGTCTCGGTGGCCTGAAGCAGGCCAATCGTGCCGGGAATCACGCCGAGGACGCCAGCCTGGTTGCAATCGGGTACGTCGCCTGGACGCGGCGGGCGTGGATAGATGCACCGGTAGCACGGGCTGTCGTCCCGACGGGGGTCAAAAACACTGACCTGCCCGGAAAACCTTTCCACCGCGCCGTACACCATCGGTATTTCCAGATGGAGCGTGGCTGCGGCGATCAGGTAGCGCGCGGCGAAGTTATCCGCACCGTCTATCACCACGTCGTAGCCGGCCAGCAGTGTTTCCACATTGGACGCCTGCAATTTTTCTTCTCGTGCCACTACGTCGATCGTGGGATTGAGTGCCTGCAGTAGCTGGCGCGCAGATTCGACCTTCGCCATGCCCACGCGATCATCCGTATGGACCACCTGGCGGTGCAGGTTGCTGCGTTCGACGCGGTCGTCATCGATAAGGGTGAGATGGCCCACCCCTGCACCGGCGAGATAGAGCATGGCCGGAGCGCCCAGGCCACCGGCACCGACGATGGCCACCCGCGAGGCCGCCAGGCGGGCCTGGCCGGACACGCCCACCTGCGGCAGGATCACCTGCCGGGCATAGCGGTTGGCAGCATCGGCATCGAGCAGCCCGGCTGCAAGCGGCAAGCCCTCCGCGCTCCAGCGGGCGAAGCCACCGGCGATCGATGCAACATCGAGGTAACCCATGTCGAGCATCGTGGCGGCCGCCAGGCGTGAGCGAACGCCTGTACCGCAGATCAGCAGGACGGGGGTGGTGAGATCGGGTACAAGCCCCGCCGCACGCGTGGGAAGGAGGCCCCGTGGAATACCGACGGAGCCTTCAGCCACCGCGGCGCGTTCGTCATCTTCGCGCACATCCAGCAGCACCGCCCCCTGCCCTTGCCGAAACCGGGCCTCGGCCGGCGTCACCTCACGCACGTCGGCGCGCGGGCTGGCTGGCGACGATGGCGGCTGGTTCATGGCGTCTCCGGGAGGACTATTTCTCGCGGCGCTTGGCGTTGCGGATCATCCGCTGGCGCTTTTGTTTCTGGCTGTCGGTAAGGACGTTCTTCTTGCCGGCGAAGGGATTCTCGCCATCCTTGAAATCGATGCGCACCGGTGTTCCTTCCAGCTTGTAGCGCTTGCGGAAGTAACCTTCAAGGTAGCGGCGGTAGGCCGGCGCGATGTGCTTGGTACGGCTGCCGTGGATCACGATCGTGGGCGGATTGGAGCCGCCCGGATGCGCATAGCGAAGCTTGGGCGCATGGCCGCGGACCAACGGCGGCTGATAGCCCTCATAGGCCTGCTCAAGCGTACGGGTGAGGTCGCTGGAAGTGAGCTGGCGCGTAGCGGCGGCGTGCGCGCGCACCACGGCTCGCATCAGCTCGCGCAGGCCCGAGCCATGTAGCGCGGAGATGAATACTGTCTTGGCCCACTCCACGAACGCCAGACGACGCTCCAGCGCGCGCTTGCACTGATCGCGGGCGTAGGTGTCCATGTCGTCCCACTTGTTCACGCAGATCACCAGCGCGCGGCCTTCCTCGATGGCGTGGCCGATCAGGGTGAGGTCCTGGTCGGCCAGGTTTTCGCGGGCATTGATCAGGATCACCGTTACCTGGGACGCAGCAATGCTCTGCAGTGTCTTGATAACGCTGAATTTCTCTACCGCTTCTTCGACACGGGCGCGGCGCCGGACGCCAGCGGTGTCGATCAGGGTGAACAGCTTGCCGTCGCGCTCGAGGGGCACCCGGATGGGGTCACGCGTGGTGCCGGCAACTTCAGAAACGATCAGGCGGTCCTCGCCCAGCAGGCGATTGATCAGGGTGGACTTGCCGGCATTAGGGCGGCCGGCGATGGTGACGCGAATGCCCTCGTCGGACAGGCCGGGATCGGCGTCATCCTGGTCGGGCGGCAGCATCGGCAACGCGGCCGCGATGAGGGCGTCCACGCCACGGCCGTGCGCGGCCGACAGCGGAAGCGTGTGTGCCACGCCAAAACGTGCGAATTCGCCCAGGGCAGTGGATTCGTCCACGCCGTCGGTCTTGTTCACGCCGACGATCACGGGCTTACCCGTGCGGCGGAGTTCGTCGAGGATGGAGCCATCCTGCGGGAGCAGGCCGTCGCGGGCGTCGACCACGAACACCAGCACGTTGGCCTCGGCCACGGCCAGGCGCACCTGCTGCGCCGTCAGGCCCTCGATGCCCTCGTCGCTACCGGACAGGCCGCCGGTATCCACCAGCACGAACGGGCGTTCACCCAGCCGGCAGACACCGTAATGGCGATCACGCGTGACACCGGGCATGTCCGCCACGAGGGCGTCACGGCTGCGCGTGAGCGCATTGAAAAGGGTCGACTTACCAACGTTCGGACGGCCGACCAGGGCAACGACAGGCAACATGGCGGCGCGTTTCCGAAGGGATCTTAAGGTGCGGCGATGCGATAGGCGCCGATATGACCTTCGACATCTTCCACGTAAACGGTATTGCCCACGACCACCGGCTGCGAGCGAATGGCCTTCTTCGACAGGCGCTCACGTGCAACGAGCTTGCCGTCGCCACTGGCCAGCCAGTGTACGTAGCCTTCCAGGTCGCCGACGACGATGTAATCGCCCTGCGCGGCGGGGCCGGTGAGCCAGCGGTACTTCAGGGCGTCCTGCTTCCACATGTCCGCGCCGCCGCTCTTGTCGAAGGCCCATAGGTTGGACTGCTCGTCCACGCCGTACACGGCATTACCGTGCACGTCGATCGATGTGTAGCTGGAGAACGGACGGTTCCACAGCGGACGTCCGCTGGGGCCGTCCACCGCCGTGAGCTGACCATGGTAGGCCGCGGCGAAAAGCGTATTGCCGTCCAGCACAACGGAGCCGTCGGCGTCGTTCAGGCGATCGATCTCGGTGCGGCCTTCGCCGCTGGAAAGGCCCTGTTCCCAGAGCTTCTCGCCGTTGTCCATGCGCAGCGCCACCAGCTTGCCGTTGTCACTGCCGAAGAACACCACGCCATTGGCCACCAGCAGTGGACCATTGCCGCGCAGGCTCAAGGTGGGCACGGCGGTCTGGTCGTAGGCCCAGCGGCGTTCGCCGGTGGCCGAATCCAGGCCGTAGAGGCGACCGTCGGACGTGCGTACCACGACCAGGTTGCCGACGATGGCAGGCGCGGTGATGACCTCGGCGGTGACCTCGGCCGTCCAGCGCTTTGCCCCGTCTTTCGCACCCAGGCCATAGACGTGGCCGTCGAGCGTGCCGACCACCAGCAGGTCGCCAGCGACGGTGGGACCGCCCGCCATGAAGGCATCCGGGCGCTTCTTGTCGCCCCAGCCGAACCAGCCGTGGGTGCGCGACTTCTGCCGCCACACGGTTTTGCCGGTATTGGCGTCGATGGCGATGAGGTCGCCGTCGGCACTGGCGGCATAAAGCACGCCGTCGACCACTTCAGGCCGCAGGCGTATGCCTGTCTTGACCGCGCCGTCGCCCACGCTCGACTTCCACAGCCGCTCGACCTTGAGCGTTGGCTTGAGGTCGGTGAGCTTGGTCGGCGGTTCGATGTTTTCTTTCTTGGCGTTATGGCAACCGGCCAGGACGGCGACGGACGCCAGAGCAGCCACTAGGAGGAACCGTTTCATGCACCCTGCTTCCCGGCCACGGCCAGATCGTCAATCTTCAGTTTCACCACGCCGCGTTGCGGCGCGCTGTCGTCCATCGAGGCCATCGCGGCCGTATAGGCCTTGCGGGCCTCGTCGATGCGTCCAAGCTTGACCAGCGCATCGCCGCGTAGTTCCTGTGCAAGGGAAATGTAGGCACCCTTGGGCATCGTATCGAGGGTGGACAGCGCCTGGTCGGCGTGGCCGGAAGCCAGGCGAACCTGGGCGGCGCGCAGCTGCACCAGACCCTTCACGGCATCGTCGGTGGCGTGCGCCTGGGCCCAGTCGAGGGCCACCTGGGCCTTGTCCAGCTGGTTGGCTTCAGCCGCTACCCGGGCGCGATCGGCCGAGGCGAATACCGCGTAGGTGGTGTCGGTGAACTGCGTCTGCAGGCGATCGATACTGGCGTCGGCCTCGGCTGACTTGTTGGTTGCCAGGGCTACCTGTACCTGTTCATACAGCGTGGCCGCCTCGGCCTCGTGGTCGGCGCGGTGATTCTTCCACTTCTGGTAGCCGAAGATCAGCAACAGGCCCAGGACAATGCCAACGATGATGGAGACGCCGTTCTGACGCAGCCACTGCTGGATGCGTTCGCCCTGTTCGTAGTCGTCGTATGAATCGAAAGACATGCATGCACCGTGGAGGGGGCTTCGAAGCCCCGCGCGCCCGACATGGTGGGCAGGAATACCCGCCGGATGCGCCAATGGCGCGTCCGGCCGGGTGAATGAACAAGGATACCTTAAAAGCCGGTGACGCGGCCGGGACAGCGCGCGGGCGGTCAGTTATTGGTCGGCGCCGGCGGAGCACCACCGACCGCCTGGGCCTGGCCGTTGTGGACATCCACCTTGAAACGGGCCACGTTGGCCCGGCGGAAGCCGTCCAGGGCCACGGGCTTGCCGTCGACCATGGCCTGGGCGCCCGTGGCGTTGCCGATGCGCACGTCCATGTTGCCGTCACTGCGATAGCTTCGCGTGGTGCCCGCCGGCAACAGGCCGTACTCAAGCCTCGATCCATCGGCGGCAAGCACCTCGACCCAGCTGGCCGAGGGCACGGTAAGCGATAGGGTATGGCTGCCCTGGCCGACCGCGCTGGCAGCATCAACGGCAGGAACATCCACCTTCGGCGCCGTGACGCGGTTTTCCATGTTCGGGAAGATTGCCATCGAGGCCAGCAACGGCTGCTGGTCATCCACCGGCGTGGGTGCCGGCGGCCGGGCAACGGGCGCCGCGGCGGCGACGGCGTTCGCACCGACGCTGGTGGACGCGGCCGGGACAGTGTCCTGCTGGGCCGTCACCGGCGAGGCGTCGAGCGGCGCCAGGCGGGCCAAGTCCCGGTCGAACGTACCGCGCACGCCGAACCAGATCAGCGGCACTACGATCACCGCGGTGAGCACCACGTATTGCGCCGCCGTCATGTAACGGTCGAGCAGGTAGCGCGAGTGCGAAATACCACCGGTGACCACCAGGGTCGGCTGCTTCGACTTCGTGTGTTCGATTTCCTCGGCGATGGCGGCTTCATCCACCCCCAGGAAACGGCCGTACTTGGAGAGGTAGCCTGCCAGGTACACCTGATAGTCGATGCCGTTGTATTCCCCGGCCTCGAGCTGGCGCAGCAGCCGTGACGGCAGTCGCAGTTGATGGGTGCAGGCCTCGATGTCCAGGCCCCGCGCCTCGCGCGCCGCGCGGAGGCGGTCGCCGAAACGGGGGGCGAACACTACCGATTCGACGAAGCGATGCTCCGCCACGTCCGGCACGTCCGGGGCCGTCTCGATGGGGGCCTCCGGTGCCGCCTCGCCGTCTGCCGCCCCCGCGGCATCGGCACGGAACAGGTCTTCGTGATCCTGGTTACCGTTCATATTGGGCTTTTTCGTGTTCATTGACGTGCTGTTGCGTCCGTGGCATGCGCCTGTTCCGAATCCGGGAACTGTTTGCGTAGCCGCCTGATGTAGTCCTGGGCACCCTCGCCATTGCCCAGACGGAGCTCGATGTCGTGACCGAGCTTCAATGCATCCGGGCTGCTCTGTCCTGAAGCTTCGTAACGCTGCAGGAAGGCGCGGGCGCGGAACGCATCGTTCTTAAGGTACAGCACATGTGCCAGCTGATACAGCGCCTCGCTGTTGCGGGCGTTGCGGGCCAGCGCCTTGCGGAAATCGATCTCCGCGGTCTCGTACTGGTTGGACTTGAGCTGGCACGTACCGGCGTTGGTCAGGGCAATGTCGGGCGTGTCGTAATAGGGATCGAGCACGGCCCGGTCGAAGTAGACCTGGGCCTCGGCAGCCTTGCCCGACTTGCACAGGAAGACGCCGTAATTGTTGTTCGGGGCGCCCTTCTTCGGCTCCAGCTCCACGGCGCGCTTGTAGTGGATCGCCGCATTGGCATCATCGCCGATGCGCTCGTAGAGCACGGCGATCACCGTATGCGCCGGGGCGTATTTCTCGCTGAACTGAAGGGCCTTGGTGAGCTTCTCCATCGCATCCTGCAGTTGCCCGTTCTGCATGTACTGCTGGCCGAGCTCGGTATGGATGCGTGCTCCCTCCGTGGCCCGGTCTTCCTTGCTCTGCTGGACCAGGTGGTCGGAGTTCAGGGAATCCTTTGCCACCTGTGGCGGCCTCGGCTGCGAGTGGCAAGCGGCCAGCAGCATCGTCGCGCACAGCATCCATGAACACTTACGCAGCATGGTTGACCCCGTCTTCCAGGCGTTTGCGGAACTCCGCCTGCCGGCGGGTGCGGTCCAGCACCTGGCCCTTGAGCTGGCCACAGGCTGCATCGATGTCGTCGCCACGGGTACGCCGCAGCATGGTCAGCACGTTGGCGCTGAGCAGCTGCGTCTGGAAATCGTGGATCGCATCGGGTCCGGAACGCTCAAAACGCGTACCAGGGAATGGATTGAACGGGATCAGGTTCACCTTGTTGTGGCCGGGCAGCCGGCGCATGAACTTGATCAGCTGGCGGGCGTGTTCGGGCTGGTCGTTCACGCCCTTCATCAGGGTGTATTCGAAGGTGATGTGCGTGCGCGGCTTGCGGGCGATGTAACGCTCGCAGGCGGCGGCGAGCTCGGCGATCGGGTAGCGTTTGTTCAACGGCACCAGTTCGGTCCGGAGCTCATCGTTGGCGGCATGCAGCGACACCGCCAGCGACACGTCGCTCACCGCGGAGAGCTTGTCGATCATCGGCACCAGGCCCGCGGTGGACAACGTAACGCGCTTGGACGCCAGGCCGAAACCCAGGTCGTCGCGCATCAGGCTCATCGCCGCCACCACGTTGTCGAAGTTGAGCAGCGGCTCGCCCATGCCCATCATCACCACGTTGGTGATGCGGCGCTGCTGGTGCGGCACGTTGCCCAGGTGCCTGGCCGCCACCCACACCTGTCCGATGATCTCGGCGGTGGAGAGGTTGCGGTTGAAACCCTGGGTCGCGGTGGAGCAGAACGAGCAGTTAAGGCCGCAACCGACCTGCGAGGACACGCACAGCGTGCCGCGCGTGGGCTCAGGAATATAGACCGTTTCCACCGCATTGCCGCCATCCATGCCCAGCAGCCACTTGTGCGTGCCGTCGATGGCGGCCTTGTCCAGCAGGGTGTTCGGCGGACCGATGTAGCAGGCTTCCTCAAGCTTGGCGCGCAGCGCCTTGCCGACGTCGGTCATGTTGCCGAAGTCGCTTTCAAGGTGGTGGTAGATCCACTTCATCACCTGCTCGGCGCGATACGGCTTCTCGCCCAGTTGCGCGAAGAAATCACGCAAGCCCTGGCGATCGAAGTCGAGCAGGTTGACTTTGCCTTGGTCGGTCACGTCGATACTCAGCGGGAAAGGACTTCCGTCGAAGCGAAGAAATAAGCAATCTCCACCTTGGCGGTATCGGCAGCGTCCGATCCGTGCACGGCATTGGCGTCGATCGAATCGGCGAAGTCGGCGCGGATGGTGCCGGCGTCGGCCTTCTTCGGATCGGTGGCGCCCATGAGATCACGGTGCTTAAGAATGGCGCCTTCACCTTCCAGCGCGGTGATCATCACCGGGCCTGAGATCATGAAGTCGACCAGTGCCTTGAAGAACGGACGCTCCGCGTGCACGGCGTAGAAACCTTCAGCTTCCGCGCGCGAGAGCTGCTTGAATTTGGCGGCCACGATCTTCAGGCCGGCTTTCTCGAAACGGGCATAGATTTCGCCGATGACGTTCTTGGCGACGGCGTCGGGCTTGATGATGGAAAGGGTGCGCTCCAGCGCCATACGGGTACTCCGGGAAAAAGTTAAGCCAGCCCCCTAGGGGAAGGATGTCAGTAGCTTGCAACGAAATACATAAGTAATTACGTACTTAGCTCACGAAATGTTGACAGATTCTAGCTGATTCGCAAGGGGTTTCCATGGCCGTTCCATGACGTTTGACCCGGATGGCGCCACGGGCGTATTCTCAAACGATCGTTTGATTCGAACGCTCGGGATCGATCCATGAACTCCTCGCCCTTTTCCACCAAGGAACGCATCCTGGGCGCGGCGGAGAGCCTGTTCGCCACCCACGGCTTCGCCGGGGCCTCGCTACGGCAGGTCACGGCCGCGGCGAACGTGAACCTGGCGGCGGTGAACTACCACTTCGGCTCGAAGGACAAGCTGATCGAGGAAGTGTTCCGCCGGCGCCTGGACGAGCTCAATACCCGCCGCCTGGGCGCCCTGGGGACCCTGGCCCAGAAGCCGGACACTACCCTTGAAGCCGTGCTCGAAGCGTATATAGGCCCGGCCCTGGACCTCTCGCGCACCGGCGGCGGGGGCGCGGCCTTCGTCCGCGTGCTGGCCCGGGCCTATGCCGAGCACAATGAAACCCTGCGGCGGTTCCTCTCGGAGAACTACGGCCACGTCCTGCGCCAGTTCGCCGCCGAGTTCCAGCGCCTGCTGCCTGCCCTGAGCAAGGAAGAACTCTACTGGCGGCTGGACATCGTCACCGGCGCCCTTACTTACGCCATGGCCGACTTCGGCATCATCCAGCGCAAGAACGAAGTGGCCGAACAGGCCCACCGCGAGCAGGCGGCCGAACACCTGGTGCGCTTTGCCGCCGCGGGCCTGCGGGCCCCCTCCCCCCATCCGGCGCCCCGGGCCTGAGTCTTCCGCCCGTCCGCCTCGCCTTGAAAATGCATCACCGGAGAACACCATGACCGCAACACCATTACGCATCCGCAAGGCCGCCGTGCTGGGCGCGGGTGTGATGGGCGCTCAGATTGCCGCCCACCTGACCAACGCAGGCGTCGAAACCGTGCTGTTCGACCTCGCCGCCAAGGAAGGCGCCAAGAGCGGCATCGCGCTCAAGGCCATCGACAACCTCAAGAAGCTCTCCCCGGCCCCCCTGGCCGGAAAAGACCTGGCCGCGGCGATCATCCCGGCCAACTACGACGAGCACCTGGGCCTGCTGGCCGACGTCGACCTGGTGATCGAGGCGATCGCCGAACGGATGGACTGGAAGCTTGATCTCTACCGGAAGATCGCTCCGCACATCTCGGCCACTGCGGTGCTTGCCAGCAATACTTCGGGCCTGTCCATCAACGAACTGGCCTCGGCCCTGCCTGGGGAAATGCGCCACCGCTTCACCGGCGTGCATTTCTTCAACCCGCCACGCTACATGCACCTGGTGGAACTGATTCCCACCGAGCTTACCGAGCGCGGCGTGCTCGAGGGCCTGGAAGCGTTCCTCACCACCACGCTCGGCAAGGGCGTTGTGTACGCGCGCGACACCCCGAACTTCATCGGCAACCGCATCGGCGTGTTCTCGATGCTGTCCACGATGTACCACACCGATAAATTCAAGCTCGGTTTCGACGTGGTCGATGCCCTTACAGGCCCCGCCGTGGGCCGCCCCAAGAGCGCCACCTACCGCACCGCGGATGTCGTGGGCCTGGACACCATGGCCCACGTGATCAAGACCATGGCCGATACCCTGCCCGACGACCCCTGGCACAAGTACTTCAAGGCCCCGGCCGTGCTCGAGGCCCTGATCGCCAAGGGCGCACTGGGCCAGAAGACCGGCGCGGGCTTTTATCGCAAGGCTGGCAAGGACATCGTGGTGCTCGATCCTGCAAAGCAGGATTACGTGGTCAGCGAACCGAAGGCCTCGGACGACGTGGCCGCCATCCTGGCCATCAAGGATCCATCGGAGAAGTTCGCCAAACTGCGCGCATCGACGGATCCGCAGGCACAGTTCCTGTGGTCGGCTTTCCGCGATCTCTTCCACTACAGCGCATTCCACCTGGGCGACATCGCCGAGACCGCGCGCGATGTCGACCTTGCCATCCGCTGGGGCTACGGCTGGAAACTCGGTCCCTTCGAAACCTGGCAGGCCGCCGGCTGGCAGCAGGTGGCGCAGTGGATCGACGAGGACATCAAGGCCGGCAAAACGATGAGCAACGCGCCACTGCCGGCATGGGTCACCGACGGCCGCAAGGGCGTGCACGGCAAGGACGGCAGCTGGTCGGCCGGCGCCAAGGCCGACAAACCCCGTTCCACCCACCCTGTGTATAAGCGCCAGCTGTTCCCCGACCCGATCCTGGGCGAGTCGGCCGACAAGGGCAGCACCGTGTGGGAGAACGATGGCGTTCGCCTGTGGACACTGGGCAGCGACGATGTCGGCATCGTGTCGTTCAAAACGAAGATGAATACGGTGAACGATTTCGTGCTCGATGGCGTGCAGGAAGCAGTGCGCCAGGCTGAGGCGAAACTGCGCGCCGCCGTGCTGTGGCAGACCGGCGAGCCGTTCTCTGCCGGCGCGGACCTCAAGGGCGCGCTGGGCCTGCTGAAGGAAGGCAAACTCGCCCAGTTCGAGGCCATGGTGGCCAACTTCCAGGCCACCAGCATGAGCATCAAGTACGCGCTGGTACCCGTGGTGGCAGCCGTGCGCGGCCTGGCCCTGGGCGGTGGCTGCGAGTTCCAGATGCATTCGGCCCGCACCGTGGCGGCGCTTGAAAGCTACATCGGACTGGTCGAGGCAGGCGTGGGCCTGTTGCCGGCCGGTGGCGGCTTGAAGGAACTGGCCGTGCGCGCCGCGCGCCTGTCGCCGGAAGATCCGTTCGAAGCGCTGAAGAAAGTGTTCGAGACGGTCGCCATGGCGAAGGTGTCAGGCAGCGCCATCGAGGCCAAACAGATGGGCCTGCTGCGTCCGGACGACGTGGTGGTATTCAATGCCTATGAGCTGCTGTACGTGGCCAAGCAGCAGGCGATTGCCCTGGCTGAGTCGGGCTTCCGGCCACCGATGCCGGGTCGCGCCATCCCCGTCGCCGGCGATGTGGGCACTGCAACCTTCAAGGCTTCGCTTGCCAACCTCGGTGAAGGCTACTTCGCCTCGCCGCACGACATCCACATTGCCTCGGCGATTGCCGACACGCTGTGCGGTGGCCGCATCGAACGCGGATCCACGGTGGATGAAGCATGGCTGCTGGCGCTGGAGCGCAAGCACTTCGTCGCCCTGGCACAGACGGAAAAGACCCAGGCGCGCATCGCACACACCATGACGACGGGCAAGCCGCTGCGGAACTGATGCGCCACGCGCACACCGCCACGACTTTCCCTTTATTTAGGACAAGACCATGAGCAAGCAAGTCCAGGACGCCTACATCGTCGCCGCCACCCGCACACCGGTGGGCAAGGCGCCGCGCGGCGTTTTCCGCAATACCCGTCCCGATGACCTCCTCGCCCACGTGATCCGCGCGGTGATCGAACAGGCGCCGGGCATCGACCCTGCGCTGATCGCCGACGCCGTGATCGGCTGCGCCATGCCCGAGGCGGAGCAAGGCATGAACGTGGCACGCATCGGCGTGTTGCTGGCGGGCCTTCCCGATGTGGTGCCCGGCGTCACCATCAACCGTTTCTGTTCCTCCGGCGTGCAGGCCATTGCCATGGCCGCCGACCGCATCCGCCTGGGCGAGGCCGACCTGATGCTCGCCGGTGGTACCGAGAGCATGAGCATGGTGCCGATGATGGGCCACAAGGTGGCGATGAACCCGGCCATCTTCGAGAACGACGAAGACCGCGCGATCGCCTTCGGCATGGGCATCACGGCTGAAAAGGTGGCCGAGCGCTGGAAGGTCAGCCGCGAAGACCAGGATGCGTTCGCCCTGCAGAGCCACCAGCGCGCGCTGGCCGCCCAGGCTGCGGGCGAGTTCAACGACGAGATAACCCCGTTCCAGCTTGACGACCGCTATCCGGATCTTGCCAACCGCAGCGTCAAGGAAGACCGCCGCATCATCACCATGGACGAAGGCCCGCGCAAGGACACCAGCCTGGACGTTCTGGCCAAATTGAAGCCGGTATTCCGCAACGGACAATTCGGCGGCTCGGTGACAGCGGGCAACTCCTCGCAGATGTCCGACGGCGCCGGTGCCCTGCTGCTGGCCAGTGAAAAGGCAGTGAAGGATCACGGCCTTACCCCGCTTGCCCGCTTCGTGGGCTTCGCCGTGGCCGGCGTGCCGCCAGAGATCATGGGCATCGGCCCGAAGGAAGCGATCCCGCTCGCGCTCAAGCAAACCGGCATGACCCAGGACCAGATGGACTGGATCGAGCTGAACGAGGCTTTCGCCGCGCAGGCGCTGGCGGTGATTCGCGAACTGGGCCTGGATCCTTCGAAGGTGAACCCGCTCGGCGGCGCCATCGCCCTGGGCCATCCGCTGGGAGCCACCGGTGCCATCCGAGCCGCCACCTTGATCCACGGCCTGCGCCGTCGCAAACAGAAATACGGCATGGTCACCATGTGCATCGGCACCGGCATGGGTGCCGCGGGTGTCTTTGAGGCCCTGTAAAGCCCGACGGGGCCGGTTACCTGCGCGACCGGCCCCGCTTTGCTACCCTCGGGTGTCCAAGGGAGAGGCACGCGCATGAACAACGAGCTGGGCATCCACACCATCGACACCGGTTTCTGCCGGGACATCTTCGATGCGGCCTACCTCGTCACCCACGGCGGCCGCGGTGCCTTCATCGATAGCGGCACCAACCATTCCCTGCCCCGCTTCATCGACGCCCTCGACCGAGCGGGGCTCACCGTCGGCGATATCGACTGGCTGATCCTCACCCACGTGCACCTGGACCACGCCGGCGGCGCCGGCAAGCTGCTGGCGCAGTTGCCCAACGCGAAGCTGCTGGTGCACCCGCGCGGCGCGCGGCACATGATCGATCCTTCGGTGCTTGTCGCCGGTGCGACGGCCGTCTACGGCGCGGATGAGATGGAGAGCAGCTACGGCACACTTGTGCCCGTGCCGGAAGAACGCGTGGTGGAAGCCACGGACAAGTTTGAAGTGGATGTCGGCGGCCGCAAGCTCGTTGCGGTGGAAACACCCGGGCATGCCAAACACCACATCGCCATCTGGGACGAGATGACCCGTTCGTTCTTCACCGGCGACGTGTTCGGGCTTTCCTATCGCGAATTCGATTCGGCCAAGGGCCCGTTCATCCTGCCCACGACCTCGCCAGTGCAGTTCGAGCCCGATGAATTGCATGCCTCGATCGACCGCCTGCTTTCCTACCAGCCGCAGGCGATGTACCTCACTCACTATGATCGCGTGGAAGATGTCGAGCGCCTTGCCGAAGACCTCCACGAGCAGATCGACCAGATGACGCAGATCGCCCTGGACCGCAACGGCCGCCCCGACCGCCACGCCGCCATCGTGCATGCGTTGGGTGAGCTGTACACGGCACGCTCGCGCAAACACGGCGCACCACTGGACGCTACCCAGGTGCGCAAGCTATTGGCCAACGACATCGAGCTCAATGCGCAGGGGCTGGAAGTGTGGCTCGATCGCAGCGCGAAGTAGATTCCACGCAACCCGCGTACGGGATCTGCGTTCCACTCTGACCCCCAACACGCTTCGACGGAAGTTTGAGCATGCTTCCATCGAAATTGGCGTCGAACTTTCCGACCATTCCGATGGAACCGCGCGCCTGCTTCGTGGAACATATGTGTGTTGCCAATACATCGGCAACCGGGTTTAAGACCCCGTCGCTTGTACAAAAAGATCGGGTACCGCAGGTACGCTTGCGGTACCCGAGATTTGCCGCGAAATTCTGGCGGGCGGTCAGGCGGACGTAAGTCCGACCGTTTGTACGAGCGCGGGTCTTAACCTGGCTCGCCCGCCACCTTCCCCATGATCCACGGGTGGCACCTCCCTCCTGGCGCGCCAATGCCGGGCGGATGAACGCAGCGGATGTGTGGAAGCATCTCGACCGCTACCACGTGACACCCCACGGATCGGTCGCGCGGAAGTAGAAAGGCTGCCTCGTTCATCCGCCTGGATCCGCCTCTGTGGGGCAGCACTACGCCAGCCGCGTACCGTTGGGCACGGGCCGCTCGATGGCTGTCAGCACCACGCCTTCGTCGGTGGGAAATCCGGTGAGCAGGAACTGCGAGCGGAACGGGCCGATCTGTTTCTCGGGGAAGTTCACCACACCCACCACCTGGCGGCCGATGAGTTCTTCAGGCGTGTAAAGCGAGGCGATCTGCGCGCTGGTCTTGCGCTCGCCGTAAGGGCCGAAATCGACCCACACTTTCAACGCCGGTTTCCTCGCCTCGGGAAAAGGCTCCGCGCGCACCACGGTGCCGGCGACGATGGCGACCTTCTCGAAGTCGCCCCAGGTTATTTCTTCCATCATCCCTCCATGCGTCGCTTGAGCCAGTCGCGCGACTGTTCATACCAATAGGTTGCCTGCGCGCCGGCATAGCCCATCGGGCGCCATGCGCGCTCCAGTCCAAAGGCGGCGTGATCGTCCACCACCCGTTCGCCATCGACGATCGCCTGCGCCAATCGTTCGCCCGCCGCACACGTGGGCGCCAGGCCGTGGCCGCCGAAGGCCTGCGCATACCACAGCCCGTCTTCCTGCCTGCCTACCTGCGGCATCTGGTGGCGGGCGTAGCTCATCAGGCCCGACCAGGCGTAGTCGATGCGTGCGTCGGCCAGTTGTGGGTACACATGCAGCATGTCCCGTCGCAGCAGCTTCTTTACGGCCGACGGCGAGCGGTCGCGCACTGAGATGCGGCCACCCCACAACAGGCGGGTGTCGTTGAGCGCCCGGTAGTAATCGAAGGCGAAGCGCGTGTCGTAGATGGCCGCACGGGTGCGGATGCAGTCACCCAGACGATCGCCCAGGGGCTCGGTCACCATCACGTAGGTGGCGATGGGAAGAATCGCGCGGTCAATGCTGCGGCGCAGCCCGGCCAGGTAACCGCCGCAGGCAAGCACCACGTGCTCGGCGTGCAGTTCACCTTCCGGCGTACGGACGATCCAGCCGGCGCCATGGCGCTTGATCGAGCGCACGCGGCTGTCTTCGTGCATTCGCACGCCACGGGCGGCGGCAGCATCGGCAAGGCCGCGCGCGTAGGCCAGTGGATTGAGGTGAAGCGCATTGGCCTCGTACAGGCCGTCGTGGTAACGGCGTGTACGCAACCATTCGGAAAGGTCGGCTGCGGGCAGCCATTGCCACTGCGCATCGAACGTGGATTCAAGCAGGCGTTGACGGCGGCGAAGCACTTCCGGGTCACGGAACCAGTTCGCCCAGACCACACCCTTGTCAACCACGTCGCAATCGATATCGTAATGACTGATGCGCTGGCGGATCAGATTCACCGCATCCACGGTGCGGGCATAGAGCCTTGCCGCCTGCTCTGCCCCGACGCGCCCGATCAGTGACTCCTCGCCGAGGGAATACCCGGCGAAGACGAAGCCGCCATTGCGGCCCGACGCACCAAAACCGATGTGCTGGCTCTCGAGCAGGGCCACGTCCGCAACGCCACGCTCGGCCAGCCCGAGTGCGGTATTCAGTCCGGCAAAGCCACCACCCACGATGGCCACGCGCACGTCGGCCCGCCCACGCAAGGGTGCCCGTGGCGGCACGTCGCCGGCGGCAACGCGGTAATAGGATGGTGACGGCGCAGGCATTACCGCTGAGCATGTGGCAACGCTTCGACCGATTCAACATGCCAGGCAGATGGCGATGAAAGAGGACGCGGAACGAAGCACGGACTTTTCCCGGCGACAGCAAATACTTACGCCAGCACGGCGCGATATGATCCGGCCAGGTCGACCATCCAGGAGGGATGCACCATGCGCCAAGTTGCCCTTGCCATTGTCTTCGCAGGCCTCGCCATGACCGCCAACGCCGCCGAAACCGATGTCCACGTCGACAGCCCGATCGGGCCACTTGCAGGTTCCCTGGTGCAACCGGCCCATGGTCCGGCCAAGGCCGCTGTGGTTATCCTGCCAGGCTCAGGGCCGACCGATCGAAACGGCGACAACCCCATGGGCGTCAAAGGCGGGCCGTATCGCCAGTTGGCCGATGCCCTTGCCGACAAAGGCATCGCCAGCGTGCGCGTGGACAAGCGCGGCATGTTCGGCAGCCGCCACGAGGGATTCAATCCGAACAACACCACCATCGACGCCTACGCCGACGATGCGCACGCCTGGGCGTCGTACCTGGCCGCCACCACCAAACAACGCTGCGTATGGCTTCTAGGCCACAGCGAAGGCGTACTGGTGGCCGAGGCCGCCGCCCAGAAGCCCCAGGGCCTGTGCGGGCTCATCCTGGTATCGGGCGCGGGCAGGAAGGCCGCCGACATACTCATCGAACAACTCAAGGCCAATCCGAACAACGCGCCCTTCCTGCCCCAGGTGCTGCCTATCATCGAAGAGCTCAGGCAGGGCCGGCATGTCGAAGCGGCGAAGGTGCCCGCGCCCTTCCTTCCTCTCTTCAAGGAAGATCTTCAGTCCTACATCATCAACTGGTTCCAGAAGGATCCCGTTGCGCTACTCAAGGCCTACAAGGGGCCGGTGCTTGTCGTGCAGGGTGACAACGACCTGCAGATAAACATGACCGACGCCCATGCCCTGGCCGGTGCCCGACCCGGCGTGGAACTGAAGGTGATTCCCGGCATGAACCACGTGCTGCGCCATCCCGCCGAAGGCCACGCCGCAAACATCGCCAGCTACAGCGATCAGTCCATGGCGCTGGCGCCGGGGCTGGTGGATGGCATTGCCTCGTTCATCAACCAGGCCAGTCACTAGGCACCCGGTCGCATCCGGCGGTCGTACTGCTGCTTGCGAAGGATGACGGCATTGATGCGTTTGGCATCACGGTGCAGTGGATTGACCAGGATGTTCCACTCTTCCGGGACGATCACCGACGGTACGCGCAGGATGGCGCTGGCGCCGCTTTTTGCCCAGGCCTCGCCCAGGTCCAGCGAGGTGAGGCTGGCAGGTTCCGCATCCCAGCCGGCGGGCGGATCGGCCACCACGGCGGCATCGAACACCCTGGCTGGAATGTCCAGCGCGACGATATAGCGATTGAGCGGCAGGTTGCCTGAACCCAGGTGGGCCATGGTCTCAAGCACCGCCAGCGAGATCGTCGGCGAGGCGTAAACCATCGGCGTGCCCACACGGTTCCACCGGCCGCCCACGGCGGCGGCACCGGCGCCGGAAAGATCAGTAGCGGCGTAATCGCGCGTATGCGAAGCGATGCGGTAGGCGTCCGTCACGCATACACGCCAGCTTGCGCCTGGCGCAGCAACCGGGCCACTTCTTCCTGGCCGGCCGCGGTATCGAGGAGGTCTGCCGGTGTCCTGCCGCCGAGCGCAGGCACGGGTGCCTGGATCCAGCGGCCAAGCCATTCGGCGGCGTCGAAGCCCTCGGGGTTGCCGCTCTCCTCCACCATCGACTGCACCAGCCCCACCAGGCGCGCCACGCCCATCACGCGCTCGCTCTCCAGGCGGCCAAGGAGTTCATCGTGCTGGGTCTTGCGCTTCATGGTGGAATGCGGAAGGCCGAGATTGTCGAGCAGGATGGCTTGTGAAAGGCGCAGGGAAGCTGCGAGGTTGACGAATAACCGAGGTGAAAGGCCGTGCCTGACACTCTCGGCGCGCTCAAGGCTGCCGGCGCGCTCGATCACCATGAAGGCGCCGCTGTCCAGACCGAGCTGGCCATTCATCAGGCGGGCAAACATGGCCTGCTCGGCGCTGGCCGTGCGCGAGCCGGCGCGGCGCGTGGCGCGGAGGGGCGCGTCCGAGGCAGCGAGGCTGCCGCGCTTGCGGCGATTTTCGTTGGAGGACATGAATGGCTCCTTTGGGCTGTTATATTAGCCTAATTGGGCCTAACCGCGCAAACGGCACGGAACCGGGCCTCAAGCCCTATTGCGTCACCGCAACATCGAGTGGCCGGCTGTCGCTGCGCCCATGGTCATCCACCACGCGTACCAGGAAGTGCCCTACCCGGTCGGGCTGCCATAGGAGCGCATCGCCTGCCTTTGACCTGCCAAGGTAGGCATCGTCGACGAACCAGTACAAATCGCGGGCATCGGCATCGCTGGTGGCCGAGAAACTGATCTGCTCGCTGCCCAGGCGCGAGACACGCATGGTGTACGTGCTGCCACGCAGTGGCGAGGTGATCCGCGGTGGTGAGCCATCGGCCTGCCCCGCACCCTGGCACGCCGGCAAGGCCGGCGGCTGCCTGCGCGCAATTCCGGCCTGGGCGAATACACGCTGCAGGTCCGACGGCCAGTATTCGAATACCTCGGTGCGGATGTGGCGCGGATCATACGGCGGGCACGCCGGCTGGTTGGTGGTGGTGTCGAACACCACAGCGCGATGGATAGTGCTCACGCGGATCGGCGACTTGCCCGGGATGAACCAGGTGGTTCCCGTTTGCGGGCACCATGCGTTGGGCAGGTCGCCGCTGGCCAGGCAGATCGTCACTTTCGCAAGGTTGGCGGGATTGCGCCGGATGGGCTCGGCAAGCGAAGGGTTTTCCGCGCGCAACGCATCGGCGATCTGGAAGAACAACGGAGCGGCGGCATCCACGCCGACGAAGGCCGGGTTGCCCTGGCCATCGAAGTTGCCGATCCAGACGATAAGCACATACGGGCCGAAACTGCCGGCGGTCCAGGCATCTCGAAAACTCCACGATGTGCCTGTCTTCCAGTACACCGGCAACCGCGAGGGCTGCGCGGTCAGTGCATCATCCGGACGCGGGTTCTGGCGAAGGATGTCCATGACCATGAAGCTGGCTTCTTCACTGAGCATGCGCGTGCCCGGGGACTTCGGGTCCGTCGACACAGTACGCAGGGCCTTCAGCTCACCGCGGTTGGCGAGCATCGCGTAGAGGCCCGCCAACTCTTGCATCGTCACTTCACCGCCACCGAGTACCAGGGCCAGGCCGTAGTGCTGTTCGCTGGCCAAGCGGCTGATGCCGGCATCCTTCATGAACTGGTACAGCGTCGGGTTGTTCAACCGCGAGGCCACGTAAACCGCCGGGATGTTGCGGCTGCGGATCAACGCCTGTGTAGCTGTCACCGGCCCCAGGAACCGTCCGTCGAAGTTTTCAGGCGTGTAGGGGCCGAAAGCAGACGGCACGTCACGCAACACCGTCTGCGGGTGAAGCACACCCTGGTCGAAGCCAAGGCCATAAATGAAGGGCTTGAGCGTCGACCCGGGGGAACGCTTGGCCTGCGTGCCATTGACCTGCCCCTGGATCGACGAGTCAAAGTAGTTGGCCGAGCCCACCATGGCCTTGATGCCCATGTCGCGGGTGTCCACCAGCAAGGCCGCCGCATTGCGGATGCCGCGGTCGCCGCGATGGGCCACGTAGCTGTGTAGCTGGCGCTCCAGGCTGTGCTGCAGGCGCAAATCCAGCGTGGTCGTCACGCGCATGTCGGTGCCGCCCGTCATGCGTCGCGCGGCCAACACCTGTTCGACGAAGTGCGGGGCTTCGAACGGCAATTGCGAAAGCGGACGCAAGGCCAGTGGCAAGGCGAACAACGAACGTTGCGCGGCAGCTTCCGGATGCACCTTCACCCAGCGCTCGAACAGTCGGTTGCGCGAGACACTGAGCCAGCGATTGATCACCGCGTCGCCGCCATCGCCCGTCGCCTGGAGCCGCCGCGTGGGGTCCTGTGGGATCACGGCCAGCGCAAGCGCCTCGGGAAGATTCAGCGCCGATGGCGATTTGCCAAAATAAGCCAGGCTGGCCGCGCCCACGCCTTCCACGTTACGCCCATACGGTGCGTAGTTGAGGTAGGCCTCGAGGATGTCGTGCTTGGAGTAACGCAGCTCCAGCAGCATGGCAGCCCAAGCCTGGTGCAATTTGCCGCCGGGCGTACGCGTGTTGAGCCCGTACATCAGCCGGGCCAGCTGCATGGTGATGGTGGAACCACCCTGCGGGTTGCCGTGGCGAACGTAGGTAATCCATGCGCCGCGCGCCAGTCCCCAGGCGTTGACGCCGGGGTGCCAGCGAAACCAGCGGTCCTCGTGCAGCAGCACGCCATCGACCACCGATGGAGCAATGTCTTCCAGCGGCACCCACAGGCGATAACGCTGGTCACTGGCAAGCGTCAGGCGCAGCAGATGGCCATCATGGTCATAGACTGCCGTGGACGAGGGCAGCCATTGGCGAAGCGGCTCGTGCGGCCACAGCCGGAATCCCACCGGGATGGCGCACATCAGCAACAACGCCACCAGGGCGTTGTGCCATCGGGGAAGACGCAGGCGTTTCATCGTCCTTCAGTGCCAGGCATCCGTCACCGGACACCCGGCGTCACTCCTACTTGCTGCGCACGACATCAATGGTGGTTCCACCGGCCGAGCGTGCTTGCACCGTACGGTCGTATAGCGATTCACCATAAGCCGGCGGCACGATGTAGTGGCCGGCATTGGTGGCCTTGATGCGATAGACGAACTCGCGCACGTCCGGGGTGGCCGTGCCGTAGATCACCACGCGATCCTCGCGGACGTCGGCGTACTCGGGCGTCCAGGTGGAACTGGCAAGGCCGATGGGCGCGCGCCAGGCGGCCGGTGCCGGAGTGGCATCGGCATTGGCGCCGCTGTCGTCCGACGAGGCATCCGCCGACGGCGCGGCATCGGCCGGCGGCGGTTCGATCACCGGCTCAAAGCCACCGGGCAGCAGGTCGACGATGGCAAGATTGCCCACCCCATCCTTGCCGGTGGCGCGGATGCGCACGTGCACGTCCACTTCCTGGCCGATGATGACTTTATCCAGCGTCTTGCCACTGGTGTCGGTGTATTCGCGCACCACCTCAATGCCGTCCTTGATCGGAGCGCCGGGCGCCGCACGGTCGAAGCCCGTCTGGCTGGCCGCGTACCACGCGGTACTGTCGTTATCGTTGACCAGGCGAAGACGTGGCGACGCCGCCGACCACGAGCCCTGCAGCACGCTGCCGCTTGCACTGCCGATCGACTTCACCGCACCGTTGGCGGCCACTTCATCGATGGTAAGTTTCGACAGGTCGCCCGCCGCGTTGGTGGCCCAGGCGTCGAGCGCCAGGATGGTCATGGCGGACGACAGCGTGTTGTAGTGACCCTTGCCGATCGGGCGCACGAGGTTTTCCACCGCCTGTGGCGGCAGCGCCTTCGCGCGGTCCGGGAAGTGCTTGGCCAGGATGTACAGCACCGTGGCGTCGCGGATCACAGGATCGTAGTAGTAGTCGTAACTGTAGGGTTCATCCGCCGGTGTGCGTGTAAGCAGCTTCAGCGGGCCAGCGATCAATTGCGCGGCCTGCTTGTCCTGATGTAGCTGCTGGTAGCTTGCCGCCAGCCATGCTGCGGTTACATCGGACTTCCACTGCGGCGCGTACGCTTCTTCCAGGCGCCGCTGCACGGACGCCAGGTAGTTGGTGGTCACCGTACCCTGGCGCGTCAGCAGGTAAATGGCATAGGCGCGCTGGCGGAGCGACGCCAGTGAATCCTCGCCCTCGGCAGCGGCAATCTGGCGCAAGGCCCCGTTACCGGCGTCGAGCATGTCCTGCGGTACAGCCACCCCGCGGTCGCGCGCCTCGAGCAAGTAGTGCACGGCGTAGTCTGTGATGAACCCGTTGGTATCGGGTGTTGCCGCCCACAGGCCGAATCCACCCTGCCCGTTCTGGCGCGCGTGCAGCGTATCGAACAATGCCGCGACCGGATCGGTTGCGGACGGTTTGCCATCGGCGCCCCGCGCCCGCGTGACCTTGCCGAACTCAGGCCGTTTGCCAAGGATCAGCGCCGGCATCGCGCTGGAGATCACCTGCTCGGTGCAGTAGTGCTGGAAATCAACCAGGTAGGCTGCCAGGCCCTGGGCCAGCACCACCGGTACGGTGGACATCGATACCTGGCGTTGGGCGAAAGCGTCGTACATCTGGCGCAGGCCCGGCAGATCCAGGCGAGCATGCGCATCGACCCGGCCGATATCCACCTGTGTGCGCATGGGCGACGCCGGCCGCACCGAGGCATCCACGCTTTGCTTTGCGCTCTTGTCACCGTAGCTGGCGGTGAAGGTGAAATTCCCCGAGCCGAGGAGATCCGTGGCCTTCACCCGGAACAGCGCCACACCTTCGCGCATCTCACCCAGGGAGAGCGCCTGGCTGGCCGCGCCCACGACCTGCAGCTGCGGGCCGGTCTTCAGCGATACGGTCACCGGCACGTCCTTGCCGGCCAGACCCGTAAGGTTGTTGGCCACGCCCACGCTTACCTCCACTTCGTCGCCCGGGGCGATGGTAGTGGGCACGTTCGGCGACAGCACGAAGTCACCACGTACGGTGGTGGAGCCTTCAAACGTGCCAATGCGGTCAGGCGCAACGCTCACGGCCATGACCCGCAACTTGCCGTTGAAGTAATCGGGTACCTGGTAGGTGAAGTCGCGGCTGCCGTCGACGTCGACAATGCCCGACCAGTAGGCCACGGGTTTATCGCGCTTGCGCTTGAACGGATTCAATTGACGTCCGATGCCACCGTCGGCGTCACCGCCCGGCGCTGCCATCGACATCACTTTCTCGAAATCCGGGATGATCAGGTCCAGTATCTGCGAGGTTCCCACTTCCAGCATGCGTTTGGAGAAGAAGAAGGTGAGCGGGTCGCCCAGCTTGTAGCGGGCCACCTGCAGGATGCCTTCATCCACGGCGAAGACCACGGCCTTGGTGGGTTTGGCAGAGGTCAGGTGGAAGGTCACCGTCTGGCCCGGTTTCACCAGCGCCGGCGCTTCAACGGCGATACCATTGCGGCGGGCATCGAGGTTCACCGAGAACGGCACCACGCCGAAGCTCAGGGGGCTCATGAAGATTTCATCCGAGGAAGGATCCCGGATGTACTGCACATTGACGTAGCCGTTGCCTTCGAAGTCCGCCGGCACCGTGATGTGCTGCACGGAGCTGGTGGTATCGGCGTGGAACCAGGCGTGCGCGTATACCTTGTCGCGCTCGATGGTGATCAGGCCGCTGCCGGCGTATGGCGCGCGGATGGCGATATCCACCGCCTCGCCCGGGGCGTAGTCCTTCTTCGAAAGGGTGAGCTGAAGCTCCGCATTGCGCTCGAGCGAGCGCGACACGTTGGCGTCACCTGCCACCGAGTACTCCACGCGATTCAATTCCTTGCCCTGGGCATTGCGCACCACCAGGGCAAAATTGCCCGGCTTGTCGGTGGGTAGCGTGACATCCATGCCGGTGGCGGGAATGGTCAGTGCCTCTTCGCTTACCGTCGATTCGCGCTTCTTCGATTCGTACTTGAAGACGCCAGAATCCTGCTTGGTCAGCACGGACACATAGCGTGTCTCGACAATGGCTTTCTTCAGGCCCTGGACCTGGGTCTTTTTGGCCGACGGGTCGATCGCCACCAGGTTGACACTGCGTACGGCGTCGCGGGTGACGTATTCGAGGTTGTCCACGGCCTTGTAACCGATGAGGTAATCATTGGACGACACCATGCTTTGGGCGGCAGCGGCCACACTGCGACCGCCCTCGGCCTCGTAGGCCTTGGCCAGGAAGTACAGCTGGTAGGTGGCGTCGGCGTACTTGGTGAGGTCCAGCACGAACTCCGCATGGCCCTTGTCGTCGGTCTTGCCGTCCTGCAGGGATTCTTCGTAGCCCTCCTTGGCCCGGCGGATGTCATAGAAGTGGTAGTCCGGGTACGAGTGGAACTGCGGGAAGGCCGGGCGCAGGGTGAGCGTGGCTTCCACGCGGCGGTCGGCCGCCGGCGTACCAAACAGGTTTTCAACGTCCACCACGGCCTTGAGCTGCGCGGGCTTGACCCAGCCTTCGGCGACCACCTGCGAAAGTTTCGCGGCCACCTTCATGCGATCAGGCTGGAATTCCTTCACCTGTACGCTGCCGCTGCCGATCTGCGCCCCGGGCTTGCCGTCCTTGGCGATGTAAAGGTTCACCGTCCAGTTGCCGGTGGGCGCGGTCTCGGCCGGGGTGTAGCTCATTTCGGCGAAACCGGCCTCGTTCATGGCCACCGGTTCCTGGCGCACGCTGGTGCCGCGCGGGTCCACCACCTCGGCAAGCAGCGGGATACCCGCAACGCTGCGTGTCCAGGTAGCGGCGCGGACGATCAGGCCCATATGGAAGGTGTCGCCCGGGCGGTAAATACCCCGGTCGGAGAAAAGATAGGCGGTGAGCTGGCCCTGGCTGCGGGCATTGGGTTCGCCGCCGATGTCGAAGCGGGAATAATCGAGCTTGCGGTCATAGGCGCCGATCGGCAGGAAGGACAGGTCCTCACCCGAACGCACCACATACATGGTCGGCTTCTTCTCGCGATCGAAACCCTTGAGGCTGGCAAAGTGCACCATGCCATCAGCGGCGGTGGTACCGGTGAAGAGTTCCTGGCCGTTCTCGGCAACCACCGATACTTTGGCGCCAGGCACCGGCGAACCGGTACGAATGGACTGCACGAATACGTCCTGGCTGCCGTCGAGCGACTGCTTGGCCAGCACACCGAGGTCGGTGATCACCACCAGGCGCTCATCGACGATCGAATTCACGTCGGCTGTGCTGTCACTACTGGCGTCGCCCTCGCCTTCTCCTTCGGCGTCACTTTCGTTGTCGGCGCCATCGCCATTCGCGCTGTCCGCACTGTCATCGCCCGCGGTGCGATCACCCACGGCGCCGTTGGCCGCCTCCTCTTCCGCCTTGGCCTTGGCGGCCTCGGCCTTCTTCTCGGCCTTCTCGTCGTAGCCGGTAAGCTTGAGCAGGAACACGCCCTTCTTACCCGAGGCCAGGTACTTGCCCAGGTCCACGCCCTCGTAGTGGGCCTTGCCCGGGTCGCCTGCGGGGAAGGAGGTCTTCTGCTCGAAGCGGTCGACGATGTGGTCGGAGGTCAGGCCGTACATCTGCGGCTTGGCGTAGGTGCCGCCATTGAGGCTCACCAGGTGCTGCAGCTGGTCCGGCTGTACGCGGCCGATTTCCAGCTTCATGCCTGGCATGTTGCGCGATACCACCGACACCCGCTTTGCGCCGGACATCGACAGCAGCGCGCCATCGGCCATGAAACGCAGCAGGCGCGGGTACTCGGGCACGGTGACCACCTGGGCCACGGGCTGGCCCAGTACATAGCCGCCGAAGGAGGTCAGGCCGTTCTCCACACGCACGTAGATGCGCTGGCCGGGTTCTGCCTTGAAGCGGAAGCTTTGCAGTTCCGCGTAGTCGTTCTCGGTGGGGATGACATCGAGCTTCACCGCGTTGCTGCCCTTGAGCAGCTTCTGGTCGACCTGATCGATCGACCAGTCATCCGGCGGTGCGTCTTCGTCGTGCTGGCTACCCGGCTGGTACTTCGGCAGAACCCAGGCGCGGACGCGGCGGGCCAGGTCCGTGTCGCTGACAGCGCCACCGACTGTGACCACCATCACCTGCTCAGGCTCGAAGCGCTCGTTGTCCACCAGGCTGGCGGAGATGTCCAGCACCTTGAGGCTGTACAGGCCCGGTACCTTCACATCGGTGGTCAGCGCCTTGTCGGTGCCATCGCCGCCACGAACGCTGCGCGTGCCTTTGTCCAGCACCAGGCGCACCGCGCTGTCGTCGCGCGGCAGATCCAGCGGTTGAGAATGCACATAGGCATTGAGCTTGCGCTCGTCGTAAGTGACGGTGAACTTCAGGTCGCCGTCCTTGCCACCTTTGGCATCCAGGCGCTGCAACGCCACGTGCTTTTCGAACTGGGCCGGGTCCACCGGGTAATTGAAGGCCACCTGCACGATGGTCTTCTTCATGGTCGGAGTCTGCGGGTCCTGGTAGAACTCGCCGCTGGCGATGCGCGCGGTGAAGGGCGCTGTATCGAAGGCGAAGTGGTCGTCTGCCAGTACGATCTGCGGCGCGAACAGCTTGACCTTGTCGAAGGACACCTCAACGTGTTTACCCACCGGCCAGTCCTCGGCGGGTACGAAGCGCAGGGCACGGTCGTTATCCCAGGTCCAGGTACCGGCAAGCTTCGGCGACATGGCGATGCCGTCGGTCACCGGCTTGTGCAGGGCTTCTATCTTCGGCGCCGAACCTGAAAAGCGCACAACCAGCGGATGGATGGTGATCGGGGTTTCGTCGTAGGCGGTAACGGCGGGCGCTGCCACCTGGAAGGTGACGCGATTGGGCTCCACGGCCTTGGGCCGGTGTTGCCACCAGTGCCAGCCAAACCAGCCGCCCACCAGCACCACCAGGACGGCAGCGATGGTGCCTGCGAACTTAAGCGGATGGCTGCGCGCCGCATTGCCGGTGGCCGGAACCCAGGCCGGCGCGGACCAGCTCATCTGGCCGAAGATCGGCCGCAGGATGAGCGCCAGCAACCAGGCCAGGCCGCGCGCGAGGCGCAGTGGAAGGGAGGCGAGAAAGCGCAGCAGATCCATGATCGGTCCTGATCGATACCATGACGTCATTCGCGGCGCCGCCGCGTCCCCACGGGTACGCACCCGTCCACCGCGGGCTCTGGCCCACGGCGGTTTGATGCACTACCCGATTCCCCGACGATCCTAGCCGAAAATCATGGCGGGACCGGGGCGGTATTCTGGCATAAAGGACGCAGGTGTTGGATGGCCTGGTCAGTCGTTGTGCGCCAGGTCGCAAACGCTTCCGTAATAGTCTTTCATCGCCAGAAAGGGCGGACTATCCCCATCCAGCGTTGACAGATCTTCATTCCGACAACTGAAGAAAGCCAGCGAGGGACAATCGGTGAATTGAACGTCGCCCGGCGGAGTGCTTCCGACACCCACGCCGGCTTCGACCAGACGTTCGCCAAGGGCAAGCATGTAGGCTCCGGCCATTCGAAGATCGGTGTGCCTGTGCACATACAAAGTGATTCTCGCCCCGGCATCCGCACGATTGCCTGTATCCATCCCGACTGGATTGAGAACCTTAAAATCGTCAAATGGACACCGATCCCGTGTTAGCAAAAAGCTGATACGTTCATAGGCCTTTTTCATATCTCCGGGGGCCACGCTCAGGTGGATTTCTTTGCTGCTGCGCTGCCGTAGCTTCGATGCACTGGGCGAACATACGTGGCGAATGCGACGCCACAGACGATTTGTGCCGCTCCCAGGATGATTCCGTCGCGCGACGAATGCTGACGCTCCTATCCCTGGCTCATGCAGATAACGGATCTTGTGCGTGTCGGTCTTGAAGGATGCACGTTCGTCATTGCGGACGTCGAAGAGACGCTTGAGCGGAAGGTCCTCGGGTGGTTTCCAGGTATCTCGCACAACGGACGTGCCGAGTAAATTCAACAAAGACGAGACAAGTGGCGGCATGGACGTATAACAGCCTGAGCAAGCGAGCCAGAATTCGACTTGGCCGCTAGCCTGGCCCCGCCGACGGTTCCATGGATAGTGACAGCGGCCTTTGCCGCACGCTTGCACCTTTCATCCCTGCCCAGCGCTGCAAGAT
The DNA here is from genome assembly GCF_036499745.1 of Pinirhizobacter sp. Taxonomy (NCBI): domain Bacteria; kingdom Pseudomonadati; phylum Pseudomonadota; class Gammaproteobacteria; order Lysobacterales; family Rhodanobacteraceae; genus Pinirhizobacter; species Pinirhizobacter sp. Next base: position 8,022 of record NZ_DASYDG010000058.1, on the reverse strand, counting down.
ATCCCCCGTCATTAACTATCGGGCGCCCACCATCGACAACGCCACGGCTTCCGCGACGCGAATGCCATCCATGGCCGCCGACATGATGCCGCCGGCGTAGCCAGCACCTTCGCCCGCCGGGTACAGGCCCGGGGTATTGATGCTTTGCAGGGAGTCGTCGTGGCGACGGATACGGATCGGCGACGAGGTGCGCGTTTCCACGCCGGTGAGTACTGCATCGTGCATGGCAAAACCCTTGATCTGGCGATCGAAGGCCGGGATTGCCTCCCGCATGGCGGTGATGGCGTAGTCAGGCAGCGCCGTGGCAAGGTCACACAGTTGGACGCCTGGCTTGTATGAGGGCTCAACCGATCCAAGCGAGGTGGACGCCTTGCCGGCCAGGAAATCGCCAACCAACTGACCCGGTGCATCGTAGTTACCACCGCCCAGCTCGAAAGCGCGCGACTCCCAGACGCGCTGGAAATCCACGCCAGCCAGCGGGCCGCCGGGATAATCCTCCGGCGAAATTCCCACCACGATACCTGCATTGGCATTGCGCTCGTCGCGCGAATACTGGCTCATGCCATTGGTGACCACCCTGCCCGGCTCCGAGGTCGCCGCCACCACCGTGCCACCGGGACACATGCAGAAGCTGTAAACCGAACGGCCGTTAGCGGCGTGGTGGACGAGCTTGTAGTCGGCCGCGCCCAGTACATCATGCCCGGCGCTGGGGCCGAACCGCGCGCGGTCGATCAACGACTGCGGGTGCTCGATGCGGAAACCGATCGAGAACGCCTTGGCCTCGACGAAGATGCCGCGCTCGTGCAGCATGGCGAAAGTGTCGCGCGCGCTATGCCCGATCGCCAGCACGACATGGTCCGACGCGAGCTCTTCGCCTGATGCCAGCCGGACGCCTTGCATGCGGCCGTCCTGCAACAGGACATCGTCCACCCTGGCGCCGAAGTGGAACTCCCCGCCAAGGGAAATGATGGTCGCACGCATGCTTTCCATCATCTTTACCAGGCGGAAGGTGCCGATGTGCGGCTTGCTCACGTAAAGGATTTCTTCCGGCGCCTCGGCCCTGACGAACTCCACCAGTACCTTGCGGCCGTGGTGTTTCGGATCCTTTACCTGCGTCCACAGCTTGCCGTCGGAGAATGTACCGGCGCCACCCTCGCCGAACTGCACATTGGATTCCGGCGTGAGGGTGCGCCCGCGCCACAGGCCCCAGGTGTCTTTCGTACGCTCGCGCACGGCCTTGCCACGCTCGAGCACGATGGGCCTGAAGCCCATCTGGGCCAGGACAAGCGCGCACATCACGCCACATGGGCCCGTACCGACCACGATCGGGCGGCGCGCTTCCCCGTCGGCGGCGTGGGCGACGAATTTGTACGACGTATCCGGCGCCTTGTTGACGTGCTGGCCGGCGTGGCGGGCAAGCACGTCTTCTTCGTCGTCAACCTCGACATCCACCGTATAGACCAGCGTAATGGCGGACTTTTTGCGGGCGTCGTAACCACGGCGGTATACCGTCAATGCCCGGAACCGGGACGCATCGCGCCCAAGGCGCTGCCGGATAGCGCGCTCGAGCGCGCCATCGGGATGATCTAGCGGCAGCTGGATATCGGTGAAGCGGAGCATGGGCAAACCGTGGCGCTGAATGGCAGCATTCTACGTGATGCTTCGCCGACGGTTTGCCGACACTCTCACGACAAGTTCGACGAATCAGCCGTGACCGGCCGCTACTGCCTCATGCACGGCCGCGGCCAGCTTCGGATCCTTCAACGCAAAGTGGATGGTGGCCTTCACCAGCCCGACCTTGCTGCCGCAATCAAAGCGCGTGCCCTCGAAACGATGCGCCAGCACTTTGCCTTCGCCCTTGAGCAGCCGGTCGATGGCGTCGGTAAGCTGGATCTCGCCGCCGGCACCAGGCTTGGTCTCCTCGAGCAACTGGAAGATCTTCCCGGGCAGCACGTAGCGCCCAACCACGGCAAGATTCGACGGCGCATCGGCTGGCTTGGGCTTTTCCACCATGTGGTGGATGCGCGCGCTACGGCCCTTCGCTTCGTCCGTGGCGACGATGCCGTATTTGTCGGTGTCCTCGTGGGGCACTTCTTCCACCGCGATCACGCCGGCGTCCTCGTCGTGGGCGACCTTGGCCATCTGGCGCAGCGCGCCGGGGCCCTGGTTCCAGATCAGGTCGTCGGGGAGGATCACGCCGAAGGGCTCGTCGTTACCCACCACGGGCTTGGCCATCAGCACCGCGTGACCCAGGCCCAGGGCTTCAGGCTGGGTGACGAATACGCAACGCACATGTTTGGGAAGCACCGTCTGTACCAGCTGCAGGAGCTCGTCCTTGCGCTTCTCCGCAAGCTTCGCTTCCAACTCGTACGCCTTGTCGAAGTAGTCGGCAATGGCATGCTTGTAGCGGTTGGTAACAAAAATCAGGGTATCGGCGCCGGCATCCACCGCCTCGTCCACCGCATACTGGATCAGCGGACGATCGAGCACCGGAAGCATTTCCTTGGCCACCACCTTGGTGGCGGGCAGGAAGCGCGTGCCGAGCCCGGCAACGGGGAAAACAACTTTGCGCAGCGGTTTGGTCATGCTTGCTCTCCGTGATCGGTCGCGCGCAACGCTACGACGTTGTCCGTTAGCACGGCGTCGTTCCATCGGAAGGAAGGCAATAGCGCGGCAATCGACCGCTGCAGGGCCTCGTCGTCATAATCGGTGGCGGCATCGCGTGCGCGCGACAACTGGGCCTGCAGGAGTTCCCACGACACCTGGCGATGCTGGGCCAGGAAAATCTTCGCGTGCGCGGTACCGGTGTAATTCTCCAGGGGATGAAAAAGCTCCTCGAAGAGCTTCTCGCCCGGGCGCAACCCGGTGTACACGATGGGAATCTCGGTGCCCGGCTTCTTGCCGACCAGGCGGATCATCTGTTCGGCAAGGTCGCGGATCTTCACCGGGTCGCCCATGTCCAGGGCGAAGATTTCGCCGCCCTTGCCCAGGCTCGCCGCCTGCAGGATCAGCTGGCAAGCTTCGGGAATGGTCATGAAGTAACGGGAGATTTCCGGATGCGTGATGGTGACCGGGCCACCCTGCTGGATCTGCTGGCGGAAAAGCGGCACGACGGAGCCGGCCGAATCGAGCACGTTGCCGAAACGCACGGTGATGAAACGCGTATTCACCTGGGCGGAAAGGTTCTGGCACCAGATTTCGGCCAGGCGCTTGCAGGCCCCCATCACCGAGGTCGGGTTCACCGCCTTGTCGGTGGAGATCAGCACGAAGCAATCCACGCCGGCCGCCACCGATGCTTCCGAAACAATGCGCGTTCCCAGCACGTTGTTGCGGAAGGCTTCGCGCAGTTGTCCCTGCAGCATCGGTACGTGCTTGTAGGCTGCAGCATGGAAAGCCACGTGCGGGCGTACCCGTGCGAACACCCGGTTGATCGCCACCTCGTCGCGCACGTCGGCAAGGATGCCTTCGAAGAGCAGTTCCGGATAGGCGGCGGTGAGCTCCTGGCCAATGCGGTAAAGGTTGTACTCGGACTGGTCCACCACGGTGAGCGACTGCGCACCCAGGCGCGCGACCTGCCGGCAGAGTTCTGAGCCGATCGAGCCACCGCCACCGGTCACCAGTACGCGCCGGCCAGAGAGGCTTTCGCGAATGGCCGTCCAGTCCAGTTCCACCGTGTCGCGGCCGAGGAGGTCCTCGATCGCCACTTCCTTGATTTCGTTGAACTGCGCGCGACCGGCGACGACATCTTCAAGCCGCGGCACGGTGCGGAACGGCAACCCGGTTTCCTCGCACAGCGCCACCACATTGCGCATTTCAGAAGTGGTGGCGCCAGGCAAAGCGATCAGCAGCATCTGCACGGCGATCTCGCGGGCGAGTTCGGGCAGCTGGTCGATGCGGCCGAGCACCGGCATGCCGTTGATGCGGGCACCGCGAAGCGCCGGGTTATCGTCGACGAAGCCGATCACTGAATAACGGCTGTCGCGGCGCAGGTCACGGGCCAGCGCTTCGCCTGCGCGCCCGGCGCCCACCACCAGGACGCGCCGTGTGGGCATCGACTGGAAAAGATCGAGCCGGCTGTCCTTCCAGAAGCGATAGGTCAGCCGCGGCACGCCCAGCAGCACCGACAGCACCACCGGATAGACCAGCAGTACCGAACGGGGCACGCCTTCAAGGCGCCCGTAAAGGAACATGGCAAGGCCGATCGCCAGGGCGCCAAGGCACGCGGCACGCAGGATGTTCCACAGGTCCGGCAGGCTGGCGAATCGCCAGACGCCCTTGTAGAGGCCGGTCCAGGTGAAGATGGCGCCCTGCACCAGCAGCACCACGGGAAACTCCAGGGGAAGGTATTCCACCGCTGATTGTTGGGGCATCAGCGCGTAGCGCAGGGATTTGGCGATCCACCAGGCGAGCGCGGCCATGCCAAGGTCGTGGGTGACGACCGCCGAGCGCGGATGAATGATGCCGATGAGCTTGCGCAGGAACATGCGTACCGTGAGTTTTTGTGATCTGGAAATCATATAAGGCATACGTCACATATGTGCGACAGTGCTTCCTTTTGGTTCAGCCATGAGCCACGGAGCGCCATATGGCCCGCTTGCCCGCCACCCAGGCGACCATGGCAAGGCCATAACCAAGCACGCAGCATAGCGGGGCGAGGCCGGGCCAGACCATGGCGGCGGCGGCCAGCGGCGCCACCACCAGCAGGTTCCAGGCCAGGTAGTAGCCGCCGACACGGGCATGCCCGCGGCCCCGTCTGACCAGCCATTGATAGAGGTGTTCGCGGTGCGCACTGTACCAGCGCCGTCCCCCGCGCATGCGCGAAAGCAGGGTGAACGTGGCATCGGTGGCGACGCTGCTGGACAACAGCAAGGCTGCCCACAGCGCGGACGCATCGACCAGCCAGACCAGGGCCGTCAGCGCAAAGACAATGAAACCCACCGCCCCGCTGCCGACATCGCCCATGAAAATCCGCGCCGGCGATCGGTTGAACCACCAGAAACCCAGCGCTGATGTCGAAAACGCGCCGCCGGCTACGAGAAGCACCGGCGAACCGATGCCGGCACCGATGCAAGCCATACCCACACCCACGAAAATGCACTGCTGGGCCAGCAAACCATCGATGCCGTCGATAAAGTTGTGCAGGTTGATCGACCAGGTACCGGCGAGCACCAGCAACGGCCACCACCACCACGACAGGCCATGGCTGCACACCGCGGCGGCGAAGACGGCGCATGCGGCAAGCTGTACCAGCAACCTCGGCCGCACCGGCAAGTCGCCATGGTCGTCGAGCCAACCGATGGCGGCCACGCCAAGCGTCCCACCCAAAAGCGCCACCAGAAGCGGCCACGGCAGCGAACCGGGCAGCACCAGCAACATCGCCAGCACCCAGGCCACGATGATGCCCAATCCCCCGCCCCGCGCCGTGGGCACGGTATGCGAACGCCTCTGTCCGGGCTGGTCGAGCATGCCGCGCCGGTGCGCATAGGCGATGCATCCACGCACCACGACGAACGCGACGACGAGCGCCGCGAGCATCGTCCAGGCGATCATCGGCATGTCACGCTCACTCGTTGGCCACGCCATGGATCGGGCGCACCGTGCCCCAGCTCTTGCAACCCGGGCATTGCCAGTGGTGTGCCTTGGCGCCGAACCCGCAACGGCTGCACCGGTACATCGCCTGGCCTTCGATCAGCTTGCGGGTGAGGTCGCGCAAGATCAGGTAGTTCTCGCGCGCCTCGCCGGAAACCTTGTCCATGGTGGCGTCGATCAAGGCCATCAGGCCGCGCACCGAAGGCCGCTTGCGCAACTGGCCGGTAAGGAAATCGATCGCCGTGCGTTCGCCATCGCGCCCTTCGTAAAGGCGGGTTAGTGCCAGTACCGGCGAGATGCCATGGTAACGCTCCATAATCTGGCGCAGAAAGGATTCGGCCCGCTCCATCTGCTGCGAACGCGCGTAGCAGTTCAATAGCGGCGGCAAGATCTCCGGCACGAACGCAATATCCGCGTCCACGGCGTTTTCATAAGCGTCCACCGCACCGGCATAGTCGTCACTCTCGGCCAGCAGGCGTCCGGTAAGCATGTGCGCGCGCACGCAAGCGGTCTGGCAGCGGAAAGCCTCGGCAAGGTACTCGCTGGCCTCCACCCGTGCACCGTGCGAGCGAGACTGCTCAGCCAGCTCACAGTAGAACTGGGCGATCATCGGCGACTCATCCTCGCCCGTCATGGTTTCCAGGCGCCGGCCGTGATCGATTGCCTTATGCCATTCGCGCTCATGCTGGTAGATCGCCACCAGGTGCCTGAGCGCCGACGGCGCCAACGCGTCCATGGCCACCAGATCAGAGAACAGCGTTTCGGCGCGATCAAGCAGGCCTGCACGCATGTAATCCTCGCCCAGTTCGAGCAAGGCAACCGTCTTGGTTTCCTCGTTCAGGCCCGGACGCGACACCAGGTGCTGGTGCAGCCGGATGGCGCGATCCACCTCCCCGCGCTTGCGGAACAGGTTGCCCAAGGCCAGATGGGTCTCCACGGTATCGCGGTTGTACTCAGCCAGCCGCAGGAACACCTCAAGCGCCTTGTCCTGCTCTTCATTCAACAGGTAGTTCAGGCCCTTGAAGTAGTCACTGGAAAGTTCGTTGACGCGCGCACCCGATCGCCTCGCACTGGTGCGCCGCGCCAGGTACCAGCCACTATAGAAAGCTGCCGGTGGAACCAGCGCCAGGAGCCAGATGGCATTCATGCGTCGGCCGCGCGAGCCACCTTCGCTTGCCGGCGGCGCTGCCGGCGATCGCCCACGCGCGTGCCGAGCCAGGCGGTAAGCCCGCCAAGCACCCAGCCAGCCAGCAAGGCGACCAGCAACGCCGCACCCTTGGGCAGGCTCACGCGGGCGAAGCCAAGGTCGTAGGAAACGGCATCGGCGTTGAGGGCGCCGATCACAATGCCGGCGGCGAGGAAAAGCAGGAGGACGATCAGGGCGAGTATTCGCATCGGCGAACTTTAGCGCAAAACGACGCTCGCCTTCGGCATTGCCGCATAGGGAAGCTCGGGCGTGTCGCAGGAGCCGGGGGCTGTCCGCCTCGTCGCTCCGGTTACACCGGCGCTTGGGGGGAGAGGCCGCTGCGCGGCTTTGTCTTATGGCTGCGCCCCGGCGCGCCCGCGCTGCGGGCGGGGGTTTTCGAGGCGGCCTGCGGCCTTGGCGAAAACGGCCGGCGTATGCCGGCCCCCTGCGGGCCTGTTCCGCCCGCATCGCTCGGTTCCACAAGTCGCCGACGAGGCGGACAGCCCCCGGCTCTTGACACGCCCGAGGCGACACCAGGGAGAGCGCCTGCGCCCTCCCCTCGCGAACCTCACCGTGCGGCAGAGCCGGCGGGCCATGGCGCCTGCCGCTCCGTGCGGAGGCGAAGGGCTTCGGCCGGATCAGGCCCGCAGGGGGCCGGCCACGGATGGCCGGCCGTTTTCACTGAGCCAGGAGGGCGAATTGAAAACCCCCGGCCGAAGCCCGCCCCGATGGGGGCGCAGCCATAAAACAAAGCCGCGCAGCGGCCTCCGGCTCCCGAGGGTCGACGCAGCAGGAGCGGCTGGCGCCATGGCCCGCCGGCTCTCCCCGCCACGCCCGAGGTCGCCTCACAGGCAAAAAAAAGCCGCGCAGTGCGCGGCTTCGAAGGCTTCAGGCCTGGGCGTCGCCGACCAGGTTTACCCGTTCACGTAGTTCCTTGCCGGGTTTGAAATGCGGTACGTGTTTGCCGGGCAAGGCGACCGCTTCACCCGTCTTCGGGTTGCGGCCCATGCGCGGTGGGCGGAAATGAAGGGCGAAGCTGCCGAAGCCGCGGATTTCGATCCGCTCGCCCGATGACAGTGCCTGGCTCATCTGTTCGAGCACGCTCTTGACGGCCATCTCCACATCGCCGAAGGCAAGATGGGTCTGGCGCCGTGCAAGCGCCTCGATCAATTCGGATTTCGTCATGGTTCCCCAGGATTCCCTGACTTAAGCTGGGTGCAACGTTAGCAGGTCGCGGGACGGCCGGG